>JARRPA010000109.1:0-5797 GCA_037383305.1 Gemmatimonadota bacterium
GGTCCAGCGCCGGGGTCTTCGACTTTCCTTCGCCCCGAGAGGCTCCGCTCGACGAAGCCGACTCGGGGGGCGACGCCGGCATATCCGTGCCCAACAGCTTGAGCATCTCGGCCCGGGCTTCGTCCAGTCCGATGCCGAGCTCGCCAAGCACGCGTGCCGCGAGCCCCTTCTCCTCGCGCAAGAGGCCGAGCAGCAGATGCTCGGTTCCGACATAGCTGTGATTCAGCTCGCGGGATTCCGCCATCGCGTACTCGAGCACCTTCTTCGCGCGCGTCGTGTACGGCAACTCGCCGATCGGAGTCGTCGCCTGGCCGGGCCGGATGTTCTCCTCGACCAGCCGCAGCAGATCATCGAGGTCCGCGGCCAGATTGCGCAGAACCTCGGCGGCCACGCCCTCTCCCTCACGGATCAACCCGAGGAGAATGTGCTCGGTTCCCACATAGTCGTGCTGAAGGCGGACGGCCTCCTCGCGAGCCATGGCGAGAACTTTCCTGACACGGTCGGTGAAATTGTAGTTCATCCACACCTCTCACGGCGGATCATCCCGCCGCGGTTCAATTCAGATTTTGCCCCGGAGCATCCGCTCGTTCTCCGGGCGCTTCGTCCCGGGCCAGGCGCTCGCGAACGAAGGCGGCGCGGGCGACGTCTGCGTCCGACCCGTCGAGCGTCATGCCCGCGGCATGGGATCTGTGCGCCGTCTGGCCAAGAACGAGAATCTCGTTGAGCGTCTCTACCCTGGGCGTGGGCAGTAGTTTCAGCGATACGCCGAGGCGAAGTCCGGAGAGGAGATTCAGCATCTCCCCGGTCGAAAGACTGCGTGACCTGCGGAGAATCCCATAGGCACGCCAGACCTTGTCCTCCAGCACCGTCGGCGCTTCGCGCAGAAGCACGCTGCGTGCGCTGCGCTCGTATTCGATGACTTTTCCGGTGATCCGTGCGAGGTGCTCGACGAGGTCTTCTTCCGTCTTTCCGAGCGTGGTCTGATTCGAGAGCTGAAACAGATTCCCCGCCACCTCGGAGCCTTCTCCGTGGAACCCCCGGTACGTCAGTCCCACCTGCGAGATTCCCTCGAGAACCTTGTTGATCTCCTTCGTCAGAACGAGGCCCGGAAGGTGGATCAATACCGAGGCGCGCAACCCGGTGCCGACATTCGTCGGACAGGAAGTCAGGAAGCCGAGCTCGTGATGGAATGCGAACGGGAGCAGGGCTCCGAGATCCTCGTCGAGACGATCCACCCGTCGCCAGGTGTCTTCGAGAGCGAATCCGGCGCCGAATGCCTGCAGTCGGAGATGGTCCTCTTCGTTGACCATCACCCCGATCGAGTCGTCGGCCGACAGGACGAGCGCAGCGTGGGAGGGGACTTCGGAGGCCCTCTCGAGGAGCTCGCGGCTCACGAGGTGGCGCTCCAGAAGGATCTCCCGGTCGCGCGACTCCAGCTCGTCGACGGTCCAGAGATCGGCTCCCCTCAGGGAGTCGGCGGCACCGATCGCCGCACGCGCCCGTTCCAGAACGCGCTCCGAATCCTCGATACCGGCCCGGATGGGAAATGGAAAGCCCTGGAGGTTGCGGGCGAGCCGGACCCGCGTCGAAAGCACGATTTCCGACTCGTCTCCGCCGCCCGACAACCAGGCCAGCCCCCGACTGTCGAGGCCTTCCCTCTCCTCGGTCACGAGTCGGCCTCGATTTCGCGGATCCGGTCTCTGAACTCCGCGGCAGCCTCGAAGTCCTCGGTGTCTATCGCGCGCTGAAGCCGGCGACGCAGGGCCGCCAGCTCTCCGATCCGGTCGCCGATCTCCGAGCCGGTGTGCACGTACAGCTTGCCGACATGCTGGACGGAACCCTGAAGACGGCGCACCAGGCCCCGCAGCCGTTGGTCGAAATGGACCCAGCACTCGGCACAGCCGAGTCTTCCGGTCCGGCGGAAATCGGCTGCCGTGGTTCCGCAGTACGGACAGGGCTCCATCGGGGCGCGCCCGGACTCGGTTTCGCTCGCGGCTCCCAACTGGGCGAGAAAGTCTACGAGGGGTGCCTTTGCCGGAATGGAAGCGGACACCCCTTTCTCGCTCGCGCAGGCGGAGCAGAGGTGCAGCGTGGACATTTCGCCGTCCTCGATCGTGGTCAGCTGGATTTCGGCCGGTCGCTCGCCGCAGCTGTCACAGGTAATCCCTTTCGTCACGCGCTCACCCCGGTCCCGCTGAGGTCGTCTCCTTCTTCGTGATCGTCCAGTCGGCGCAACGTGCCGTCCCGGAGCTCGAGCACCCGGTCCGTCCGGCCGGCCAGAGAGGTGTTGTGGGTCACGACGACGAGCGCCGTTCCATGCCGCTCGACCAGCTCGAAAAGAATATCGTGCAGGCGCTCGCTGGTCTCCCGGTCCAGGTTACCCGACGGTTCATCCGCCAGCAACACGGGCGGCTCGTTGGCGAGTGCCCGCGCGACGGCGACTCGCTGCTGCTCTCCACCCGAGAGCTTCGCAGGACGATGCTCGATCCGGTGCTCGAGCCCGACCTGGGTCAGGAGTCGCACCGCGCGATCCCTCGCCCCGGCTCTCCCCACACCCGCGATGACCTGGGGCATCATCACGTTCTCCAGCGCCGTGAAATCGCGCAGCAGATGGTGAAACTGGAATACGAAACCCACGTAACGGTTGCGGACTCGCGCCAGTTCCTCGTCACCGAGTCGCGAGAGCTCGCGGCCGCCGAGTCGAACGTGACCGGAGGTGGGCAGATCGAGGCCGCCGATGACGTGCAGCAGGGTCGACTTTCCCGCGCCGCTCGGGCCTACGATCGAGACCGTCTCGCCTCTCTCGACCCGGAGATCGATCCCCCGGAGGACCCGGATCGGATCTCCCGTCGCGCCCTCGAACGTCCGCTCGACATCTTCCGCGACGATCGGGACGGCCGCGATCGGCTCGGCCCGGGGGGACGCTCCGGATTCACTCATGCCGGATGGCCTCCACCGGCGTGTACTCCGCCGCTCGACGAGCCGGATACAGGGTCGCGAGGAAGGAGATCACGAGGGACGCGCCCACGATCGTGAGCACGTCCAGCGGCTGGACGTCGACCGGCAGGCGGTCTACGAAATACACGTCTCCCGGCAGGCTGATGAACTTGTACTTGTAGAGCAGCCACGAGAGGATCAGTCCGAACACCGTGCCGACGGCCGTGCCGATCAGCCCGATCACCACGCCCTGGACCACGAAGATCCGGGTGACGTCCTTCTCCGTCAGGCCCATGGCCCTGAGAATCCCGATTTCCCGGATCTTGTCCGTGACCACCATGATCAGGGTCGAAACTATGTTGAAGGACGCGACCAGGACGATGAGCAACAGGATCACGCCCATCGCGAACTTCTCGAGCTTCAGGGCCGAAAAGAGGCTCGCGTTCTGATTCTGCCAGTCGTCGACCCGGTACGGAAAGCCCAGCTCGGCCTCCAGACGATCCGCGACCTCACCTGAATTCCACGGGTCCCGGACGTTGAACTCGACGCCGGTCACCGCCGTCCCCATGCGCAGCAGGGTCTGCGCGGCCGACAGGTCCACATACGCGAATTTCGTGTCGTACTGGTAGAGTCCCGTCTCGAACAGCCCGGTCACCTCGAACAAACGCATCTGAGGCTGAATGCCCGTCGGAGTCAGTTCCGCCCCTTGAAAGGACACGAGCGTGACCTGTCGTCCGGGAAACAGCCCGAGACGGTCGGCCAGACTCGCTCCCAGCACGATCCCCGGCCGCCCCGATTCCGTTTCCCCGAACGGCATGGAGCCCGACACGAGATGCTCGTCGATTTCCGTCACCTCGAGCGCGGTCGAATCATCGAGGATCCCTCGCAGGACGGCGCCTTCGGAGTAACTCCCGCCGGGTACGTTGAGCCCGACCTCGGTATAGATGAAGGGCGCCGCCGCAACGACGTCTTCGTCGCTCCGGACCCGCTCCAGTACGGATGACCACGATTCCATGCGGACCGTCTCTCCGAGCTCCAGAACCATACCGTGCGAGTTCGCTCCGAGGATCTTCTCCCTGAGATCGGTCTGGAGTCCCGACATCACGGCGATCACTACGATCAGCGCCATCACGCCGACCGAGACTCCCCCGATCGCGATCCACGTGATCAGATTCAGGAATCCCCGTCCTCTCCGACTGGAGAGGTAGCGCCGGGCGATGTAGCGGTGGAGCCCCCGTCGGCTCGATCCCGAGCTCAAGTCAGCCCTCGTCCTCGCGCAGGATCGGATAGAGGATCACTTCCCGGATCGTCGTCTGGCCGGTCAGGAGCATCACGAGTCTGTCGATGCCGAGGCCGAGGCCTCCCGTGGGCGGCAATCCGTACTCGAGGGCCTGGACATAATCTCGATCCAGCCCCTGCGCTTCGGCGTCCCCGCCGGCACGGGCGCGGGCCTGCTCGGCGAATCGATTCCACTGGTCCACCGGGTCGTTCAGCTCGCTGAATGCGTTGACGAGCTCGGTGCCTGCCACGATGACCTCGAATCGCTCGGCCAATTCCGGGTCCCCGCGCTTCGGCTTGGCCAGCGGACTCATCTCGATCGGATAGTCGTAGACGATCGTCGGATCGACGAGCTCGGGCTCGACCCACTCCGAGAAGACCGCGTCCAGGAGGCGCGTACGACTCATGGAGTCCGCCTCTTCACGTCCCGCTCCCTTCAGCCTCCGCACGAGGTCCGACCTGTCGGTCGTTCGGGCATCGAAGCCCGCGTGCCGCTCGATCGACTCGAAGAATGAGATGCGTTGCCAGGGAGGCGAGAGGTCCACCGGGTGATCATCCCACTCGAGGTCGGTCCCGCCGAGCACCTCGCGGGCCGTCTCCGAGACCAGCCGCTCCGCGAGATCCATCATCGTCTCGTAATCGGCGAAGGCCTGATAGAGCTCGAGCATGGTGAATTCGGGATTGTGGGTCCGGTCGATACCCTCGTTGCGGAAGTTCTTGCCGATCTCGTATACCCGGTCGAGCGTGCCTACGATCAGTCGCTTCAGATAGAGCTCGTCCGCGATTCGCAGGAACAGCTGCCGATCCAGGGTGTTGTGGTGTGTCGTGAACGGACGGGCGAAGGCCCCGCCGTAGAGAGGCTGTAGAATCGGAGTCTCCACCTCGACGAAGCCGGCTTCATCGAGACGACGTCGGAGAGACGAGATCACGCGGGCACGCGTGAGGAATATCTCTCGGACCTCCGGATTGACGGCCAGATCCGCATATCGCTGGCGATATCGAGCCTCCGTGTCGGCGAACCCGCTGTGCACGATCCTCTCGCCGGACGCGTCCAGCTCGACCTTGCCGTACGGCAGCGGCCGAAGCGACTTGGACAGGAGCTCGAGTCGGTCGACTCGAACCGTGACCTCCCCGGTCCGAGTCTCGAACAGGGGGCCGACGACACCGATCCAGTCTCCGAGATCGAGCAGATCGAGCAGCCGGGCGTCCCTCTCCTCGAGATGCGGCCGCTTGAAATAGGCCTGCAGGCGGCCCGTGCGGTCACCGAGGTGAAGGAAGGCGCTCTTCCCCATATCCCGAAGCGACTCGACACGTCCGGCGACGCGAACCGTCGGGCCTTCTCCCTCTCCGGGCCAGGCGGCCCTCGCCATCGACAGATCGTGGCTGGGGTTCCACCCGTATCCGTACGGCTCGAATCCGAGCTCCCGCAGGCGTGTCAGTTTCGCCCAGCGGTCCCGAATCGGCTTCGGTCGCTCCGGAGCCTCGTACCAGCGCTCGATCGGCAGATCGTCACGGAGGCCGATCGTGTCGGTCTCCTCGAGGCCCTTCGTGCCGGAGGTCCCGTCCGCTCCGCCGGTCATGC
>JARRPA010000110.1:0-5730 GCA_037383305.1 Gemmatimonadota bacterium
GTCACGCGACCCGTCTACGCCGGGAAGGCCTACGCACGCTTCCGATTCCGGGAGTCCCCCGCGCTCATCTCCATCCGGCCCAACGTGTTCCCGGTGGTCGAACAGTCCGGTGACGGAATGTTGGAGCTTCCTGCCGCTCCGGAGCCCACGCAGAAGACGCGGGTCGGGCCTGTCGAGAAGGGCGAGCGCGACCGCCTCGACGTCAGGGAAGCGGATATCGTCGTCGCCGGAGGCCGTGGGCTCCAGGGTCCGGAGAAATGGGAGATCCTCGAGCAGCTGGTCGAGGCTCTCGGTACGCAGGCAACGCTCGGCGCGAGTCGTGCCGTCGTCGACGCGGGCTGGCGTCCGCATGGTGAGCAGGTCGGCCAGACCGGAAAGGTCGTTTCTCCCAGCCTCTACTTCGCGATCGGGATCAGCGGGGCCATCCAGCACCTCGCCGGAATGCGCACGGCGAACGTGATCGTGGCGGTGAACAAGGATCCGGAAGCCCCGATCTTCGATGTCGCCAATTACGGGATCGTCGGCGATGCGTTCGAGGTCGTGCCGGAACTGACTGAGGCGGTCCGGAAATTGCGCGCATCGAGCGGGTGATACGCTTGTAAGCCCCAGAGGTCCGGGGCGGGAGGTCAGATGCCGAGCATCCCGTTCGTCCTCAGTGTCGTGGCGCCGCTGCTGGCAGCCTTGCTTCGGCTGCTGGCGCCACCCGAAGCGGGTGCCTGGATCAACCTCGTGTGGCTTCTCGGGCTGGTTCCCGTATTTCTTGCAACTCGCCACCTGGGATGGCTGGGTGCGCTTTACGGGCTCGCGTGGGCCGTCGTTCCGATCCTGCTGACGACGTTCGCCGTCGGCGTCCGCGCGGGTACACCTCCGGATCTGACCGCACTCGGCGCTGTGGTCGTTTCTCTGGCGGCCGCCGCACTCGGGGCCGGCATCCTGTGCGAGAGCTGGGACCGGGAATTGGAATCCGAACGCACCGGGTCCTCCAGCATCCGCGCAGCCGCCGAGCTGGACAGGATCCCGTCCGGTGCCTCGCTCCAGTTCTTCCTCGACAAGTTGTTCGAGGGCGCGCGGCGCCGACCTCCGCTGTCCGTGGTGCTCTTCGAGGTGGCGGACCTCGACGAGTACATGGAGATCGAGGGACCGGCCGTGGAGGCGGAGGCGCTGGCCACGACCGCCGAGGCGCTGCATTCCGGGACCCGCAGCATGAACGTGGTCGGGCGACTCGACCCGCAGACCTTCATCGTACTGCTTCAGGGAGAGGGAGTCCCGGGCGCCTGGGCGTACGCGAGTCGAGTGTTGTCGGAGGTCGAGAGAATGCCGGCGCCCTGGGACGGGCGGCTTCGGCTGAACGCCGGCATCGCGGCGTACGAGGAGAACATCGAGACGGCCGAGCAGCTCCTGGTCCGGGCGAGAAAGGCGCTCACGGCCGCACGCACGCTCGGCAGCGATGCCGTCGTAGTTTTCGGGGGCTCGGGGGAACAGGCGCTGGGAATTTCCGGGATGTTCATCCTGCAGGACGACGGTCAGCTGCGCGAAGTCCATCGCGTGATCTGACCCTGGAACTCAGCCGTCCGGCTTCTCGATCTGCGAGCGCACGCAGGCCGCGAATCGGGTGAGGACGTAATCGGCCGCCCGACGAAGCAGGCCCGTGGCGACGATCCCCGACAACCGGCCGGAAACCTGGAATGACTGCTCGAGCTCTATCCGGGTGGCGCCCCCTTCGGACAGCAGCCGACTGCGCATCCACATCTCTCCGTCTCCCCAGCCCTTGAGCTCGGACGCCGAGGCTTCCAGCCGGGCATGGCGCGTGTCGGGATCGAGTTCGGTGAACCGTGCCAGGCCCCGAAACACGAGTCCGAAGGGGCCGAGCTTCAGAACTACCTCGCCCTCGAACGTCCGCTCGTCGAGTACCTGGACGAGCCGTGCTCCCGGCAGGCAGGCAGCGACGTTGGCGGGGTTCGTCAGGAACCTCCAGACCACGTCGCGCTCGCGGTTCACCCGGAAACTCTTCTCCAAAGTGACGGTCACGCGCGTTCCTTCGGTTCGAGTAGGTTCCGGAAGCTGAGCCACCGATCGGCGAAGCGTCAAGCGCCGCCGGACTGTCGCGGAGGACCGGATCGGCCGACAATGTACCACCATGAGCGTGAACGAAGTTCTGGATTTCGTGCGGAGGGGCTCGCAGCGCGGAGAACCGACGGGTGTCGCCCTGCTGGTCGAGGCGTGGCGATCTGCGCCGCGCGCGCCCGGAGCGCGGTATTCCGTCGGACCGGGCGGAACCACGGCCGGATCGATCTCTGCCGGCTGCGTCGAGGCCGATCTGGGAGAGCACCTCGCCGCGATCACGTCCGGAGCCCCTGCCCGGCTGGTCCGGTACGGCATCGATGACGCCGAGGCCGCGGCCGTCGGACTCTCCTGCGGCGGCGCGATCGAGGTCCTCGTGCAACGTCACGAGCCCGGCGACCCGGTATGGGCCTGGCTATCCGACGCCGCGGATCATGGTCCGGAGGCGGTGCTCGTGACCGATCTCTCCGACCCGATTCCGGGTCGACAGTTGCTCGTGGCAGCTACGGGTGAGCGGATCGGCACCCTCGGAGACGAAGAGCTCGATGGGCGTGCGTTCGAACGGGCGCAGAAGGCGCTGACCGCACGGTCACGTCCGACGATCGAGGTTCCGGCACCCGGCGATCGGCTGTTCGTGGAGCCGGTGTTGAGGCCCCCCAGGCTGTTCGCCGTCGGGGCGACGGCCACGGCGATTGCGCTGGCGGACCTCGGGCGGGTCGCGGGCTTTTCCATTACGATCGTGGATCCGAGAGAGACTCTCGCGCTCCGGGCGATGGAGGCCGGGGCGACCACGGTCCGATCCGAGCCCGGAGCGGCGTTCCGCGACGCCAGGCTCGGCCCCGGCGACGCGGTGGCGGTTCTGGCGCACGATTCCCGCCTCGACGGCAAGGCCCTTCGGGCGGCGCTGGAAGGCGGTGCGGGCTATGTGGGCCTTCTCGGAGGCAGGAGAACGCAGAAGGCCCGACGGACCGCGTTGCTGGAAGAGGGGATCGATCCGGCATGGGTCGAGAAGATCCGCGGTCCGGTCGGCCTCGATATCGGCGCCGATTCCCCGCACGAGATCGCCATCTCGATTCTCGCCGAGCTGATCCGGCATTGGAACCTTCCGGACGTGCCCGGCGGCTGATGCCGGCACCCGAAGCCGGGGATGTCGCGGCTCTCGTTCTCGCGGCCGGGGCTTCCTCCCGCATGCCCGGCACGCCGAAGCTGCTGTGCCCATGGGGTGAGGGCGTCGTGATCGAAGCGGTGATCGCGGCGGCCCGTCGCTCGGACCTGGCACCGATCCACGTGGTCGTGGGTGCCGACGCGACCCGGCTGATGCGACATCTCCAGGGCTCTGACGTCATCGCGATCTCCCACCAGGAATGGAGATCGGGACCGTCCTCGACCCTGAGTGTCGGTCTCGCGGCGTTGCGACGCTCGGAGCGTTCGAGCGCGGTGGTCATCCTTCTCGGCGACGAGCCGGGAATCAGGGAGGACGTGATCCGATCGACGGTCTCGACCTGGCGTGCAGGCGAAGCCGAACTGTTGCGAGCTCGTTACCGGGACCGTCCCGGTCACCCGGTTCTGCTCGCCAGAGCGGGATGGACGAAGGCGATCGAGGCGGCGGCCGTAGAGGGGGACTCCCGGTCGAATTGGGAGCGGCTTTCCTCGTTGGGACTCGCGGCGTCCGAGGTCCCGGTGGAAGGTCCTGCACCGGTAGATGTCGATGACCGATCCGCCCTGGAGCGGGCGAGAGCTCGCGCCGTCGGCGGAGATGGCCGACATGCCGGTCCGGAGCGTCGCTGATGTCGAGAGCGCCGGGGCGACGGACCGTCGCCGTCACCCTGCTCATTGTCTGGGCTGCCGCGCTTTCCGCGCACGCCTGGCGGACGCTCCGCGTACCGGCGGCTGAACGACTGGCCGCGGCCGCGCGAGTCCTGCCTCCGGGCGCATCGTGGTTCGCTTTGTATCGGGGCGCGGAGCGGGCCGGATGGGCGCGCCGGGAACTGGACACGCTGCCGCGGGGCAGTGGGTTCGTCCTGCGGGAGCGGACCTCACGCGCGGTCCCGCAGCTCGGAGCCGCCGGCCGGACCGACACGGAACTGATCGCCTGGCTGGACGCGGGCGCGGCTCTCGACAGTCTCGCATACGTAGGGAGATCGGGCGCCGACAGCACGCGGCTCGAAGCCCTCACAGTAGGAGACAGCATGGTCGTGCTCCGGCCCGGGGGCCGGATCCGGGTCGCAGAGCGGCCTCAACTCTCGGGCAGCTGGCCACTGCGCTTCGCGGCCGATGCCGGGGCCCGCGAGATCGGTCGAAAGCTGTCCATCGTTCTGCTCGATCCGGCCACGGCCTCGGTGCGCGAGGTGTCGCTGCTCGTGCGGGAGAGCGCCGGTCGAATCTGGACGGACAGCGCCGACACCGATCCCGAGTCGGGTCGCTGGGTCGGCGTCAGCCGGGACACGATCACGGCCTGGCGGCTCGACAGGATCGAAGGGTCTGTGGTGCTTCCGGTCTGGGTGGACGTGGATGGTAGAGTGCTCGAGGCCGAGGAGCCGGGCGGGCTGCGCTATCGTCGCACCGCGTTCGAGCTGGCCTTTTTCGGCGATTCCGAGACTGCGGAGCTCATGCCATGATCGACCTCGCCTCGCTGACCAAGCGATACGGGGATTTCGTGGCCGTGGACGCGCTGAGCCTCTCGATCGCGGAAGGCCGAATCACCGGACTCCTCGGGCCCAACGGAGCGGGAAAGACCACCACGCTCCGGATGATCGCCGGCATTCTCGAGCCTGACTCCGGTCAGGTGCGTATCGGCGGGCTCGACATGGCCGATGAGCCTCTGGCTACGCGTGCCATGCTGGGATTCGTTCCCGATCGGCCTTTCGTGTACGAGAAACTCACGGGTGGCGAGCTGCTCCGCTTCACGGCAGGTCTCCACGGGATGTCCGGAGACGCCATCGAAAGGCGGATCGACGAACTGCTGGACCTGTGGGATCTGGTTCCATGGAAAGACCACCTGGTAGAATCCTACAGCCACGGAATGCGCCAGAAGCTCATTCTCTCTTCGGCCCTCGTACATGCGCCCCGGGTTCTCGTGATCGACGAACCGATGGTGGGTCTGGATCCTAAATCGGCCCGGATTCTCAAGGATCTCCTGCGAGAATTCGCAGATCGGGGAGGGACCATCCTGATTTCGACCCATACGCTGGAGCTGGCCGAGGCGCTCTGCGATGAGATGGCGATCATCGATCGGGGCCGCATCGCCGTCGCCGGCACGATCGACGATCTGAGAGCCGCGGCCGAGTCGGAGGAGGCCGGCCTGGAGCAGCTGTTTCTGAGGATCACCCGCGGCCACGCCGATCATCGGATCACTTCGTTGCTGGATGCGCTCGGATGAGCGTCGAGTCGGAATATCTGACGCTCTTGCAGCCCAAGTGGCGGGCGGCCCTGCGGCGGGCCTCGAGCGTGCGTGCTCGAATCGGACGTCTCCTTCTCGTGGGCGCTCTCGGAGCCCTCGCGTGGCCGGTGGTCTATCTCACGCTCGCCCGATTCCTGACGGCTCTTCGAGAGGTCGAAGATATCGGACCATTGCTTTCCTTCCGACTGCTGGCGCTCGGCCTGCTTCTCTTTTTCGGCCTGCTTCTCCTCTCGAACGTGATCGGAGCTCTGTCCGGGTTCTTTCTGGCT
>JARRPA010000111.1:0-15627 GCA_037383305.1 Gemmatimonadota bacterium
TGGCGATCCCCATTACTGGCAGGATGAATGTACAGACGGCACTACGTGCATCCGCGGTCCGGGTGGGTGCGGGGGTCTGGGAAATGACAACCAGTGCTCGGGATACGACGAGAGAATCGTGACCGTTCCCTTGATGGATCCGACCGAAGTCATGCGCAGCGGCATGACATCGTACAGGTTCCTGGGATTCATGCGGCTGTTTCTGGATAACCCGTCCGGGACCGATGTCACGGCACACATTCTTGGCCTGGGCGGTGCCGCGGGCTCCGGGGACACGACAGAGGACACGGGGGCGATCCCGCTCTACCTCCGGCTGGTCGAGGACGACTGATCCGGAAGGAGTTCGACCGCACACCGATTTAAGTGAGGCGCCCCGGGAGACCGGGGCGCTTTGCCTTCCGACCCATTGTCAGGGTGGATCGGGAGTACCGACGACGGACGGCCTCAGCCCGCCGAATCCAGGTGCACGCGCACCGCGAACACGGCCACCTCCTGCCGGTTCCTAAGTCCGAGCTTCTTCATCACCCGGCTCAGGTGATTCTTCACGGTCTGTTCCGCGATGTCGAGCTCTGCGGCGATCTCCTTGTTCTCGAGACCGCGGGCGACGAGCGAAATGATATCGAGCTCGCGTCCGGTGACCCGGCCCTCGGCCGGCGCGGATTCCGACAACCGCCCGACCATAGAGCCGAGCCAGGCCCCCGTCGCGAGGCCTCCGCTCGCTACGGTTCGAATCGCACGAACCAGCCGCTCCGGGTCCGCGACCTTCGGGACACAGCCCCGGGCGGAGGATCGGAGTGCCATCAGGCAGCACTCGCTGAGCTTCGATACGGCGTCATCGGAAAACTGCGGTCCGTCGGGAGCGGCGAGCATCGAACGGATCACGCACTCTTCATCGGAGTGATTGACCATGACGATGACCCCGGTGGCCGGTCGCGCCTCCCGGACCTGCTGCACGAAGCCCTGCGTCTCGCGTTGAAAATCCGTGTCCAGGACGACGATGTCGGGCTCGAGGTCGCGGAGCATGGGGATCACCTGATCCGGCTTTGCGCATTCACCGACGACCTGCATATCCTCCTGATCTTCGATGATCATCCGAACACCGGCGCTGATGAACGGGACGCCGAGCGCGATCAGCACGGTTGTGCCGGCCTCGCCTGCCTCGCCGGGCAGGGTCGGGCGCTCGGAGCGAGCTCGATCGGTTTCAGCCATCTTCCGTCGTTCCTCCAAACCTCTGCCAGTCTGCGAGGCTATCGGTGGTTGCCCCCCCGGGGAGCGGAAATCGACAGCCCCCGGCCATGGTACGCAAGCGAGATCTTCTTCCGACATCGCGTGGTACGAACGTACCAGGCCGCACCGTACCAACGACCGATTGTGCCGGAGCCGGCGGCGCGCAGATTACCATATGTCGCGTCGCGAGCGGCGCGGCGGAGGATTCAGTCCAGCCTTCCGTCCGATATCATGTCGGGCAATGCAGCCCTCCGCAGCCTCGGAGGAAGCCCCGTTTCGGCGGGGCTTCCGCATTTCGGGACGCCCGGCCGGAGCCTCGGCGGCAACTCGCATGAGGGCCCGACGGTGGCCTGCTTTGCGACGGAACGACCCGCAACGGGCCGACGGGGAGCGCGTCATCGGCGACCCGGATTGCCGGAAGAGGCACGCTGTCCGCCGCGCCCTCATAAGTGACGGCAGAGCCTTACGTTGAAAAGAGGTAGAATCGTGCTGCTCGGTCGCCTGGCGCATCCGCCGGTGGCCGGGATCTTGCCGCATCCGTAGGCTTCAGCGACGGTGCGCGGCGTGGCCGCTCGTGCGCCTGCTCGCGGAACTCCCAGACCCGTATCGACGGGGGAAGCATGAAGCGTATCGTCGTGACCGGAGCCGCCGGCCAGATCGGCACCGAAATGGTCTCCCGGCTGAGGGACGAGTACGGTACCGATGCCGTTCTTGCAACGGATATCCGTTCGGCGGGTTCCGAGCTGGGTCCTTTCGCCTTTGTGGACGTGACGAACGGCGAGTCTCTCGACGCGGCGGTGGGACGACACCGGGCCGACACGATCTTTCACCTGGCCGCCATCCTCTCCGCCGTCGGCGAGCGCAGACCGCAATTGACCTATCAGGTGAACATCGGTGGGCTCTTCAATGTGCTGGAGGTCGCGCGGGCCCGAGGATGCGGGGTGTTCACTCCGAGTTCGATCGCGGCTTTCGGGCCCAGCACGCCTCCCGATCCCACGCCGCAGGACACGATTCAGCGCCCGAACACGATGTACGGTGTTTCGAAGGTCGCCGGCGAGCTGCTGTGCGATTACTACTTCACCCGATTCGGGCTGGACACGAGGGGCGTGCGATATCCGGGGCTGATCTCGCACGTCGCCGAGCCCGGGGGCGGCACCACCGACTATGCCGTGGAGATCTACTACGAGGCGGTACGTCAGAATCGCTACGCGTGCTTTCTCGCCGAGGGCACGCAGCTCGACATGATGTACATGCCCGACGCGATTCGCGCGGCAATCGAACTGATGGAAGCCCCGGCGGACTCGCTCACGCACCGGAACGCGTTCAACGTCACGGCGATGCAGTTGACGCCCGAGAAGATCGCGGCGTCGATTCGACGCAAACGCCCGGACTTCGAGCTGACCTACGACGTGGATCCGGAGCGCCAGGCGATCGCCGAGTCCTGGCCGCGACGCGTGGATGATTCGGCCGCGCGGCAAGAGTGGGGCTGGACGCCGCGGTACGATCTCGACGCGATGACCGACGAGATGCTGGACGAGCTGGCAACGAAACTCTGAACCGGGATCCCGACGACGGGACTCATGGGTCTTGATATCATGGAACGCACGACCGCCGAGCAGGCCGTTTCCGTCATTCAATCCGAAAACCGGGTGTTCATTCAGTCGGTCGCCGCCGCTCCCCGTTTGCTGGTCGAGGCGATGACGGCCCGCGCGCCCGAACTGAGAGACGTCGAGATCGTTCACCTGCACACGGAGGGCCCCGCCCCGTATGCCGCGGCCGACATGCGGGAGAGTTTTTGGGTCAACGCCCTCTTCGTCGGCGCGAACGTCCGCGAGGCGATCAACTCGGGCGAGTCCAGCTACAGTCCTGTCTTTCTGAGCGAGACGTCGGGTCTGTTCCGGAAAGGGATTCTGCCCCTGGACGTGGCGCTGATCCAGGTGTCTCCCCCCGACAAGCACGGTTTCTGCTCGCTCGGGGTCTCGGTGGATTGCTCACTGGCCGCCGTCCAGACCGCGAAGTTCGTCATCGCGCAGGTGAACCAGAACATGCCGCGCACGCACGGCGACGGCGTCATCCACGTCGACCAGATCGACGCGTTCGTGGACGGAGACGAACCGCTCCACGAAGTCCCTCCGCCCCAGTATGGCGATGTCGAACAGGCGATCGGACGATACTGCGCCGAGTTGATCGATGACGGGGCGACTCTTCAGATGGGCATCGGGGCGATTCCCGATGCCGTGCTCGCGGCGCTCGGCGGCCACAAGAACCTGGGCATCCACACCGAGATGTTCTCGGATGGAGCGATCGATCTGATCGAGTCCGGCGTGATCAACGGTCTCAACAAGCGCTCGCACCCGGGCAAGGTCGTCGCCACGTTCGTGATGGGGACGCGCCGGGTGTACGACTTCATCGATGACAACCCGCAGGTCGCCATGCTGGACGTCGCATACACGAACGACACCGCGGTCATACGCCGAAACCCGAAGGTGACGGCGATCAACAGCGCGATCGAAGTCGATCTGACCGGGCAGGTCTGTGCCGACTCGATCGGGACCCGGCAGTATTCAGGCGTCGGCGGCCAGATGGACTTCATCCGGGGCGCGTCGCTCTCCGAGGGGGGAAAGCCGATCATCGCGCTGCCATCGGTCACCCGGCGGGGCGAATCGCGGCTCGTATCGTTCCTGAAGCCCGGGGCGGGCGTCGTCTCCACGAGGGCCCACGTGCACTACGTGGTGACCGAGTGGGGTGTAGCGAATCTCTACGGCCAGAATCTCCAGGCCCGGGCGCGTCGGCTGATCGACATCGCACACCCCGACCACCGCGAGCGTCTCGAGCGCGAGGCGCTGGAGAGATTCCATACGCTGCCGTCCGGCGCCTGAGAAGCTGCGGCCGAGGGAGGGGAGAAAGGGATGTCCAGGAAAGTGCTCGCTTCGACGCGCATCCGCGCCTTCACAGCCGCGCTGGGTCTGGCGATCGCGGCGCCGGCGACGGCACAGGTTCCGGTCGGAGACTTCTACTTCTTCGACCGCTCGGGGGACGGAAGGCAGCAGGCGAGCATAACGACCCTGGCGGAAGAGAATCCGGTAAAGGGAGCCGGCGGGCTCACCTGGGCCTGCGAGGCCGGCGAGGGACGGCTGATCGTCTCATCGACCTACCTGGGGCGCTCGATGAGGGCCCGGGTCCGCTGGGCATTCGACGGGGAGGAGTTCGGCGACACGGAGAGCTGGATCCTGCGCCGAACCGGAATGGCGGTGATCGCACCACCGGAGATCGCCTCGGAGTTCACGCGTCGGGCTCTGCAGGCGCGCAGAGTCGTCATCCAGGCTTCCGACTACCAGTTCCGTCGGCATTCCTACACTTTCTCGCTGGTCGGGTTGGAGGAGGCACTGTCGATGCTTCCGTGCGACTTCACCGGCTCGCAGGCTTCGATCAGCCGGCCTACCGTGCTGTTGGCGAGACAGACCGAGGTGTCGGCCGCCCCGTAGTAGAGATGCACGCGGGCCTCCTCCGGTGCGAAGCCGTCGTCGTCCTCCCCATCGACGATCCAGCCGCTCGGAAACACGACGTTCGGTACCTGCCCTACCAGCTCGTAGAGCTTTCTCGGTTCTCTCGCGTGCGACCCAGAACTCGCCGGGGATCGTCCAGATCGAGCAATGCCGCGCCGGCCTGGTAGATGTTCGCCCCCGAAAAGTGCGTGGCAACTCCATGATACACGAGCAGCCATCCCTTCCGGGTGCGCAGTGGCGGGGGACCGGCCCCGATTCGCTCATCCCACAATCGCGGTCGGCCCCGGAGCACCGGGCCCAGAGCTCGCCACTCCACGAGGTCGTCCGATTCCGAGAGCACGATCTCGTCGCCCGTCGTCGGCCCGTCCGCGAGGCGGATCCGGTTCGGACGATCGAGCCTCAAGAACTGTCCATCCCGTCGCTCGGGAAATAGCACGCCGTTCCGAATGTCCGGTCCGGACTCGATACCGATCAGTTCGAACCGCTCGAAGTCGCGCGTCATCGCCACGCCGACCCGGCATACCGTGTCCGTATCGACGGCGAACATGAGGTACCAGGTGTCATCGATCCTGGTGATGCGGGGATCGAACACGTGGTGAATTCCCATCGCTTCCTGGTCCAGTCCGTCGATTTCGACAATCCGGTTCCGGACATCGAAGTTGCGTCCGTTGTCGCTCTCGGCGACCACGAGGAAGGTCCTGCGACCGCGCGACTGCACACGGAGCACCAGCAGGTACAGGTCACCGAATTTCGTGGCGCCCGGGTTGAACACCGAGGTGGGATCCACGAGATCCGGCGGCATGGCCGGAACGTCGAAACCCGTCACGATCGGGTTGTCCGAACTTCGCACCAGTACGGGGATCATCGATCCTCCCGGATGTGATTCATCGTTTCACCCAACCGTCATCCGTGGCGTCCCGGCGTGCCACTGCCAGGCGGGCGAGCATTCTCCGAATGTCCCGAAGACCGCCCGCGGTGAACCACACGATCACCACGATCGTCACGGCCACCTGCAGCGCCACGTAAAACTTCCAGAACCGCTGCCAGTCCGCATCCGGCACGTCGTGTGTCAGGTTCCAGGCGGTTCCGACGGCGAAGACCAGTGTCCAGCCCACGATCCAGACATACGTCACGAGGTAGATGATCCTGTCGGTCCGACTCGCATTCGGTCCGAGGCCCAGCGCTCGCCAACCGCGGGAAGGGGGCTGATGCGTCCGGCCCGGTTCAGGATCGCCCGCCGCCGCGCCTCGCGCCAGCAGCTCTTCGAGGTCAAAGGGCTCGCGCCGATCCATCAGGGAGATGCCGACGTAGACCAGCGTCGAAGCCGCCATGGCGATCCCCCAGAAGACCTGGCCGTTGATCGGAAAGTCCTCGACGAGCTGGTGGACGACGATCCCGCCGACCGCGATCGTCGAGCCGGTGATCATCGCCGCCCATGCGGCTGCCGTGGTCCCCCGCTTCCAGTAGAGACCGCCGATCAGAACGGCTCCTGAACCACCGGCGAAGATGGCTCCGGTAATCGCGAAGAAGAGGAATATGTACTGGCTCTGCCGGAAGAGCAGACTGAACAGGAAGATGAACACCGCGACGCCCACGATCGAGGAGCGCAGCGCACGCATGTGGGCTTCGGGAGAAAACGGCGCATCGCGAAGCGGCATTACGACGTCCTGGATGAAAATGCTTCCCCAGGAGTGCAGGTAGGTGTCGTGTGTGCTGATGAAGGCCGTGAGCATCACGGCCGCGAACGCGCCCAGCAGTCCCGTCGGCAGGAGGAGCGTGAGCACGGTCGGAACCCGGAGCTGATTCGCGATGGTCTCGCTCTCGGCCGCGGCCAGTCGCGCGGACACGACGGCGGACTCGGCGGCGAAATCCGCATGATGAAGGACCGTGTAGGCCACGATCGGCACGATCAGCAGGAAGAGAACCTGCGGGAGGCCCCGCCAGTTGGAGAGCACCGCTCCCATCTTCGCTTCGTGCGCGCTTTCGGCCGAGGCGTTGTATCCCTGCGTTCCCTGCCACGACATGACCACGTAGACGACCCCGATCGTGCCGATCAGGAAGTACCAGAAGTTGAAGTCACGGACCTGGCTCGTTCGGAATGGGTTCACCAGGGACGCATCGGCGGGTGCCGTGCTCAGGGCCGTGAAGATCTGGTCCCAGGTCACGGTAGAGAGAAGAAACAGGACGATCGCGAGGAACACGAGGTTGACGAAGATCCCCTGGACGAAGTCCGTGATGATCACGGCCACCTGTCCGCCCGAGAATACGAAGAAGAGCGACGTGAGCAGAAGAAGAGCCATCACGGTCGGATACGCCGAGACGGCGATCGGCCCGAGCTGAAGCGTATCGGGCAGCCCGATGTAGTGAATGAAGAACCGGGCGCCTACGGCGGGAAAGATGCCGAAATTGACGATTCCCGAGAGGAAGGCGAGAAGACCCATGAACACACGGAATCTCCGACTGTAACGACGCTCGAAGAACTCCGCGAGGGTGAGGCAACGGGTCTCCCTGAACCGGTAGATGACGAAGCCGGTGACCGTGATGAGCAGCACCACGATGGCCGTGCTCATGCCCCACCACGTAAAGGCGAAGCCCGCCACGTAGTTCTGCTCGAGGAATCCGACGACCGAGATGGCGCCGAGCGCCGCCACGCCCTGAGAGACGCTGATCATATAGCGCCCCGCCGTCCTGCCGGCCGCAAGAAAGTCGGCGACTCCGCGCATGTAGGGTCGCAAGAGCAGGACACCGCCGCCCATCGCCAGATAGACGACCAGGAGTATCGTCCAGTCCAGCGCGCCGAAGTTCAACGTGACACCCGGACGCGGCCCTCATGGTCGATGCGAATCGTGGGACCGGCATCGAGGTCCACCCAGGCCTCGAAGCCGTGCGGTGTCGTCGCCATCCCGGCGAGTCGGAAGTCGGCACCGGTCTCCATTTCGAGGTCAACCGGACGTCTCGCCCACTCTCCCGTCCGGGCGCGATACTCCTGCTGCGCGTAGTAGACCTGCCGCAGAAACCACCCGGCGCGCTCCTCCGGCCGCGGCGCCAGATCGTAGTCTCCGGGTTCCGTGTCCTCGTCAGCGAAGACCAGGAAGCCCCACATCTCCGGGTAATGCATCGCGACCAGCCCCTGGGGGGACCAGACCCAGTTCCGTTCGGGCAGCGTCTCTCCCGTGCTCGGATCCACGCGCTTCACCGTCTCTCCGTCCCGGATCTCGACCGGCCAGTCGACGCGTGAGAAATTGAGACGCCACCGGTCGCCGGGGCGGGGAGGGACCGGCACGTCGGTCGCCTCGCCCAGCCCGTCCCAGGGGATCGCGATTTCCACGCTCCAGCCGACGTCCTGGTCGTCCGGCCGATTCAAGGTGCCCGCCACGCTCACCGCCGTGCGAAGCCCGGGAATGTCCCACGCGTGTATCGCCGGACCGCCGTCCCGATATGGCCGGACCAGCAACAGGTCCCATTCCGTTCCGAGGGCATTGATCTCCAGTTCGTAATATCCGTGCGAATCACCGTCCGGATCCAGAAAGACTTCGAAGTCATCATCGAGATAGATCACGGCGTCGCGTTCCGTCAGGGTGCCCCAGACGTGCGGCTCTTCCAGCTCGGCTCCGATCCAGAGCGCGTCTTCGCTCCAGAGAATCTTCGCGCGCGTCGACAGCACGGGAGGCGGTCGTCGGGGCCTTCGATGTCGGTGAATGCCTCCGTCCAGGGAGCCTGTCGCCACTCCGGTTCGTCGAGCGTGCCGTCCAGTCGGAGGGGTCCCGCCACGCGCCGGGCGATGTAGCTGCGAGGCGACCAATCGATCGAAGGTCTCGGCAGAGCCCCGGGGCGCCCGACGGCCGTCGCCGAAGCCGGGTCCGGTCCCGAGGCGGAACCGGCCTTCTCCAGAGATCTCTCAGAAGCGGTTTCGGGTGCACAGGCGGACAGAGAGGCGAGCGAGGCTCCCAGGAGCCCGAGGAGAATCCGCCGTCGCGGGCGGCCGCCGCCCGGGCGGCACGAACGGCTGTCCGCCCGGCTGCCGGACGTCGCATCTATCCGGTGAAGCATGGCCCCCCTCGCATCTGCTTCCCGCACGTTCGGCCGGGGTCGGTCACAGGGCATGGTTCCCATCGGCTGTGTCTGCGAAACTCCACCGCGTCGTGCGGCCCGTCAACGCATCTCGTTCGAGGCCGTTGCGATACACCCTGCAAACGGCGATGCGATCGGCAAAAAGGTGCCGATGTCCCGATCGATCGGAAGAGTACGCATCGGCACAAAACATTGTGCAGGAAAGAGGTAGCAGAATTCCGGATTGGAGGTACGGGCCTTGCTCCTGATTTTCGCGCATCCGCTCGCGCGCGACGCGGGTCGCCGCCGAAGCGGTCGGAGGAGCTTGGAGCACGAATCGAGGAGTCCGGGCGATGACAGGGAAGAGAACGCCGGCGAAGGGGTGGAACCGGCTGTTGATCGCCATCACACTGTTCGCCGGCATGCTCGTGCCGCATTCGGCCCAGGCGCAATCGGAGCACTCGCTGCTGAAGAGCGATCTCGTTCGGATGATGACGGGAAACAGCTACTCGGCCGAGGAAGTCCTCCAGATCGTGCGGATGAACTGCGTCGCTTTCGCGCCCAGCGATCGGGACCGCAACGACCTCGCGAGACTCTTCGACGGCGACGAACTGCTGGACGAGATCGACCGCTGCCGAAAAGTCGGCCATGCCGATGGATACCGTCACGGTGTTCCCGTCGCTCGAACCGCTACCGCGGTGGCTCTACCCGAGGCACCTCAGACCGAGGGACCTCGGATCGAATCGCCCGATCTGACGGAGCCATCTTTCACACCTCCCGAACTGGCTCGTCCGACTCTGCTGGAGAGCCATGCTACGCACACCCTGCCGGGAGTGGAGCCGAGCGCGCCGCCCCGGCTCCTCAACTGGGATTACGTGACCCACCGGATTCTCTCCGAATACCGACCGGACCGTCGGCACTCCGGCAAGGTCCTGCTCAAGATCTGGGTGGACCCGGAAGGAAGCGCCAGCGATGCCACCATCCTCGATGCCGACGGCGATCCAGCGCTCGCCAGAGTGGCGCTGGCGGTGGTTCCGCTGATGCGATTCGCCCCGGCCGAGAGCCGCGACCGGAAGGTCGGGGCCTGGGCCACGCTGCCGATTCAGTTCCAGGCGGACTGAAGTCCAGCTCGAGGCGTTCGGGAGCCCGCATTCAACCGCGTCTGTGCTCCGCCACTTCCCCGTGACACCCGTCCGGGGTGTCATTACCATTCCCTGCGCGAGACGATCGCTTTCCGTAAGATCGGGAGTGCATCGGTCGACGACCCACGAGCAGCGGGAGATGAGCGGTGGAGTGGCGAACCTACCGACGCACGGGCCGGGTCTACGCCGGTCAATTCAACGAGGACGTCGTGTTGACCACGGACACCGGGTCCGTGGAAGCATCGGCGGGCGACTATCTCGTGGTCGACGCGGGGCTCCGACAGGTGCGGCACTATACGGCTGCCGAGTTCACCGAGTGCTTCGCGTCCTTCGACCGACCGGTGCCGATCAAGGCGCTACCTGAACTGTCGGCCGTCATCGCATCGCGGGTCCGCCGGGTTCCCGTGTCTGAAGTTGGGGAGGAATGCTCCCGATGCGGCAGGCGCACGGCGCTGGGGGACTTCGAAGGCGCACTCGTCTGCGCGGACTGCGAGCTGACGGTCAAGGCCGGTCGCGAAGAACGGATTCGCTGCCTCCACGATGATGCGAAGATGCGCAAGGAGTTGCTCGAAGGCGTGATCGTGGACCGCTGTCCCTCGTGCGGGGGGGTCTGGTTCGACGGCGTCCGACAGCTACGCAGGAGTCGAACCGGTGAAGCGACGTCGCGCAGATTTCTCGAGTTTGGCGATGGTGCTGCCGCTCACAGGAGTTCTCGCGGCGGTCTTCGCACTTCCCCCCCGGGCCTCCGCCCAGGACGCCGGCCCTCCGATCGCGGATACGCTGGCGGCCGCCACGGCAGCGCCGTCGGCGCCGTTGCCGACGGACCCCGAGGTGCTTCACGGCACCCTGTCGAACGGACTCACCTGGTTCGTCAGAGCGAATGACCGGCCCGAAGCGCGGGCGGTGCTTCGACTGGTGGTCAATGCCGGCTCGGTGCTCGAGGACGAGGACCAGCTCGGTCTCGCGCATTTTCTCGAGCACATGGCGTTCAACGGAACGGAGAGCTTCGCGAAGCAGGAGCTGGTGGACTACCTCGAGCGCATCGGAATGCGGTTCGGGGCGGACATCAACGCCTACACGAGCTTCGACGAGACCGTGTACATGCTCGAGGTGCCGACCGACAGTGCGAGCATGCTCGAGACGGGGCTGCAGATTCTCGAGGAATGGGCGCATGCGATCACGCTCGACTCGCTCGAAATCGAGAAGGAGCGGGGCGTGGTGATGGAGGAGTGGAGACTGGGCCGGGGAGCCGCCTCACGCGTCCGCGACGCGCAGTTTCCCGTATTGTTCCGGGGATCGCGCTACGCCAGGCGACTGCCGATCGGGGATCCCGATGTCATACGGAGTTTCGATCATGCCGCGCTGCGCCGGTTCTACCGCGACTGGTATCGACCCGATCTGATGGCCGTGATCGCGGTCGGCGATTTCGATGCGGCAGAGGTGGCTTCGCACATCGAGAGCCGCTTCTCGAAGATCCGGAGGTCTCCCGACGCTCCCGAGCGACCCGAATACGACGTGCCCCGCCACGCGGAAACCCTGGTATCCTCGGTCACCGACCCCGAACTGCAGGTCTCCAGGGTGGAAGTCCTCTGGAAGCTGCCGCCGGAGCCCGATGGGACACATGCGGACTATCGGCGCGGAATGGTCGAGCGCAGCTGGAACTCGATGATGAACTTCCGGTTCTTCGAGATCACGCAGGAATCGGAACCCCCGCCGTTCTTGTTTGCCGGGTCCGGAAAAGGAACACTGGTGCGGGGCAGTGAGGCCTTCCAGCTGCAGGCGGCGGTCGCCGACGGCCACTCTGTCGAGGGTCTCCAGCGACTGCTGCTGGAAGCGGAGCGGGTGGAGAGGTTCGGTTTCACGCAGGCGGAACTCGATCGTCAGAAGGCCGACATGCTGCGCGGCTACCAGCGAGCATGGGAGGAGCGGGAGAATTCCGAATCGTCCGGCTTCGCGGCGGAATATGGCCGGGCCTTCCTTCAGGGCGAGTCGTTTCCGGGGATCGAATACGAGTACGCGCTGGCCCGCCGCTACATTCCCGGTATCGAGCTCTCGGAGGTGAACCGGCTCGGCCGCCAGTGGATTTCCGATTCGAGCCGCGTCCTGCTGGCCTCGACGCCGGAGAAAGAGGGGATCGAGGCGCCGACGGAGGAAGCCCTCCGCACCGTTTTCGATGCGGCACGGGTCGCAGCCGTCGATCTCGAGCCATGGGACGAGGCCGGGTCCGACCGACCTTTGCTCGATGACTTGCCGCAAGGCGGATCCGTCGTCGCCGAGACCCGGCATGAAGCGGTGGATGTGACCGAATGGCGACTTTCGAACGGCGTCCGGGTTCTGGCGAAGCCCACGGACTTCAAGTCGGACCAGGTACTGTTCAGCGCTCGGAGCCCCGGGGGCACCTCGCTCGCGGGTGACGACGAGTACCTTTCCGCGACCTGGGCCTCGTCCATCGTCAGCGCCTCGGGGGCCGGCGATTTCAGCGCCGTGGACCTTCAGAAGATGCTGGCCGGAAAAGCCGTTTCCGTCAGTCCCTTCATCGGAGAGACCGAGGAGGGGTTCAGCGGCGCCGCCTCGCCTCGCGATCTCGAGACGCTGTTCCAGCTGATCTCGCTCTACGCGACCCGTCCGCGCCGCGATGAAACGGCGTTCCGTTCGCTGATGTCACGCGTGCAGACCGCGATCGCCAATCGGGGCACCAGTCCCGAGGCGGTCTGGGCCGATACTCTCTCGGTGGTGCTGGCGCAGGGGCACCCCCGTCGCCGGCCCCCGACCGTGGAACGGCTGGCGCTCGTGGACCTCGATCAGGCTCTCTCCTTCTACCGGGAACGGTTCGCCGACTTCGGTGACTTCACCTTCACCTTTGTAGGGTCCTTCGAACTGGACGAACTCCGTTCGCTGGCGGAGCTGTACCTCGGTTCCCTTCCCGTCACCGGGCGATCGGAAACCTGGCGCGACATCGGGGTGCGCCCGCCGGGGGGAGTCGAGCGACGAACGGTGTACATGGGAAGCGAACCGAAGGCTCGGACCGCGATCGTGTTTACTGGACCGTTCCAGTATGATCGCGAGAACCGGCTGCTGCTCGGCGCGGCGACCGACGTCCTCGACATCATGCTCCGCGAGGTGCTGCGGGAGGAGATGGGCGGCACGTACGGCGCCAGCGTCGATGCGAGCTCTTCCAGGATTCCGATCGGCCGGTATGGAGTTCGGATCGGTTATGGTGTCGAGCCCGAACGACTCGACGAGCTGAGCGCGGCGACCTTCGGCGTCATCGACAGCCTCGCGAATCACGGCGCTTCTCGCGACAATCTCGAGAAAGTGAGGGAGGCCCGGCGCCGCATGCGCGAGACCGATCTCGAAGAGAATGGATTCTGGCTCGCGGCGATTTCGGAATATGACCGGGATGGAGAGCCTCTGGCGGAGATCCTCGAGCTCGAACCACTCCTCGAGGCGCTGACCCCCGGCGGAATCGGGGAGGCGGTCGGCCGCTGGCTCGACCCCGAGCGATTCGTCCAGGTGTCGCTCATGCCGGCGGAACCATGAACCGAAGGGCGTTCTCGGCCGTACTCGCAGGGATCGCGGCCGGCCTGGGCGGTGCGGGCGCGATTCGCCTCTGGCAGTCCGGCGGCCCGGTGACGCGCGGTCCTCTTCCGCCCTCCGACCTGCCCGCGCGGCGTCTCGGCCGGACGGGCGTCGAGCTTCCGATCCTCGGCCTCGGGGGCCACCACCTCGGGCTGGCCGGCTCGGAGCGGAACGCGCGACGACTGGTCGAGACGGCGCTGTCGGAAGGAATTCGCTTTTTCGACACGGCCGAGAGCTATCAGGCCGGCACGTCCGAGCGGTGGTTGGGAGCAGCGATCCGGGAAGTCCGTTCCGAGGTGTTCCTGATGAGCAAGACGCACGAGCCGCGCGAACGCAGCGCTGCGGGCGCACGCGCCCACCTCGAGGGGACGCTCGAACGACTCGGCACCGACTATCTCGATCTCTGGCAGCTGCACAGCATCAAGAGCCCCGAGGACGTGGATCTCGCCTTCCGCCCGGGGGGCGCGATGGAGTATATCTTCGAGGCGAAGCAGGAAGGCAGGGTTCGCTGGGTGGGGGTCACCGGACACATGAACGCCGCCTCCCACGAGCGGGCGCTTCGCTACTGGGACGAGGGCTGGGAGTTCGACACACTGCAGTTCCCGATCAATCCGATCGACTTCCACCAGGCGAGCTTTCAGCGGGTCGTGGTGAATGCGGCGCGGGAGAGGGACATCGGAGTGATCGCGATGAAGACGTCAGCGGACGGGGCCCTGGTCCGCGAGGGTGTCTGCAGCCACGAGGAGTGTCTCCGCTATGTCTGGTCGCTGCCGGTCAGCATCGCCGTGGTCGGCATGGAACGACCGGAGCTGGTTCGGCGCAACGCCGCGGTGGCCCGCGCCGGGGCCTTCATGGAATCGCCCGAGCGAGAGGCGCTTCGAGAGCGCATATTGCCGAGGGTCGACCCGCGTCTGGAGTGGTACAAGAGAACCGCTACCGGTTAGGATGGACCGGTGGCAGATGGGACGCGATCTCATCATCGAACGGGAGCTGACTGCATGAATGCCAGGAAGGAACTCGAGGCGCGGCCGGGCCAGGACCGGACGATCGTGGACCGGATGATCGGCGCGGCGCTCCTCGACATCCCGACCTACGAAGAGGTCGAGCACGACGAGTCGTTGACCATGCAGGCGGCGGCCGTCGTCGCGCTGGCCGCGATTGCGCGGGCGGTCGGCGGTCTCGACGGAGGATCGGCTCAGGTACTCTCGGGTCTGATGACCGCGCTGTCGATGTGGCTGGTCTGGGCCGGCATCACCTACCTGATCGGCGACAAAGTGCTGGGAGGAACGGCGACGTGGGGTGAGCTTCTCCGCACCCTCGGTTTCGCGCAGGCCCCCGGCCTGCTCGCGGTCATCGGCGTATTCGGCCCGCTCAGTGGCCTGACCGAGATCGTGGTCTCGATCTGGCTGCTCGTGACCGGCATCGTCGCGATCCGCCAGGCGTTGGATTTCGGCACGGGCAAGGCGATCCTTACGGCCGTGCTCGGCTGGGTCGCCGCCATGGCGGTGGCTATTCTCATCGCGCTGGCGATCGGCGGGATGGCGGCGATATTCGGCGGCATCGCGTCACTCTTCGGCGGTTGAGCCAGACCGTGTCGCTCTTCGTGGCTCTCGGCCTCCTGGCGCTCATCCCCGCGGGAGCCCCCGAAGCAATCACGCAGCCGGCCGTCGTGCCCGACGCGGCGTTTGCCGACACGCTCGATCCCGGATGGCCGCGGACACGCGCCGAGCGGACGGGCTACGAAGAGACATCCCGCTTCGCCGACGTCATCGCGTTCATGGATTCGCTGGCACTGCGCCGACCGGACCTCGACGTTCGCACCTTCGGCGTGACCGAGGAAGGACGGCGGCTACCGCTCGTCGTGTTCGGGGCCGGCGCCGGCGCTTCCGCGGAAGCGATCCGGAATGACGATCGGATCCGGATTCTCGTGCTGGCGAACATTCACGCGGGCGAGGTGGCCGGTAAGGAGGCCGCGCTGGTGCTGGCTCGAGACCTCGCGGCCGGCCGGCACGACGACTGGCTGGAGTCGGCGATCGTGATGATCGCCCCGATCTACAACGCCGATGGCAACGAGAGGATCGGACTGCGGAATCGTCCGGGACAGTTCGGTCCGATCGCCGGCA
>JARRPA010000112.1:0-5701 GCA_037383305.1 Gemmatimonadota bacterium
GGGAAATCCAGCGACACCCGGTGAGGTCCGAATACGTGCACGTCGATTTCTTCGAGATCCGCGCCGGCGAGAAGCTCAACGTGAACGTACCCCTGCATCTGGTCGGTACGCCGATCGGTGTCAAGAACGGAGGCGTGCTTCAGCAGGTTCGACACGAGATCGAGATCGAGTGTCTTCCTGCCGAGATTCCGGCGTCCTTCGAGGTGGACATCTCCGGACTGGAGATCGGGGATTCGCTCCACATCGGCGACATCGACCTGGGTGGCGTGGACCTTCTCGACGAGCCGGAGCGGACGATCTGTCTGGTCGCGGCGCCACGGGTGGTGGAGGTCGAAGAGGAGGAGGATCTGGAAGGTGTCTTCGAGGAGGAGGATGCCGAGCCCGAGGTGATCACGGCACGTGGGGACGACGACGAGGAGGAGAACGAGGACTGATCCTCGCCACGATTCGAGCCCGCGGTGAAGCTGCTCGTCGCTCTCGGAAATCCGGGGGAGCGGTACCGGGATACCCGGCACAACGCGGGGTGGTGGCTCGCGGATCATCTGGTGAGCCGCTGGTCGCTCGATGGATTTCGCAGGCGTGGCCGTGTCGCGGAGTCGACGGGGCGGTGGAATGGGACGGACGTTCGTCTCCTGAAGCCGCTGACGTACATGAACCGAAGCGGGAAGGCGCTGCGCGAGTTCCGTGATCTGCCCGCCTGGGAGCCGTCGACGGACCTGCTCGTCCTGGTGGACGACGTCGCTCTCGATCCCGGCCGGTTCCGGCTGCGAGGGTCCGGGTCCGCGGGTGGCCACAACGGGCTGCTCTCCATCGAGGGGGCGCTCCGGTCCCAGGAGTTCGCCAGGTTCCGAATCGGAGTCGGAGCGCCCGCGGACCGCGACGTGGACCGGGCCGATTGGGTGCTTTCGGCGCCGAGGCCGGACCAGGAAGAAGAGATCCTCGCGGCCTTCGAACGAATGTCGGAGGCCGTAGAGTGCTGGTTGTCGGAGGGAGTAGAGACCGCCATGAACCGGTTCAACCGGAGCTGATGAGGCTTCGGACGGACGGGACGGGCAGAAACCTACCAGGAGAGAGTGTCCCGTGGAGCATTGGATAGACTGGGCCGTATGGCTCGGACTCGGCGGACTCGCGTTCGCCCTCGCGCTGTTTGCCTACGTCCGGAGTCAGCCGTCCGGCAACGAGTTGATGACGGAGCTGGCGGAGGCGATTCAGTCCGGCGCCATGGCCTTTCTGCGCCGCGAGTACTCGGTGCTCCTGCCCTTCGTAGCGATCGTGGCGGTGATGCTCTGGTGGCTGATCGGAGGCCAGACGGCCGCCGCCTACATCTTCGGTGCCTTCTGCTCGATTCTGGCCGGCTTCATCGGCATGAGGTCGGCGACTCTCGCCAACGTGCGGACCACGGAGGCGGCTCGCTCCGAGGGGCAGGAGAAGGCGCTTCGGGTGGCGTTCGGAGGTGGGGCCGTCATGGGACTCGCCGTCGCCAGCCTGGGCCTTGCGGGTCTCGGCGCCGTTCTCCTGATGTTCGATCCCGTGTCGGTGGGGCTGCGATCCTTCGGAGAGATCGTGTCCGGGTTCGCGATGGGAGCGTCTTCGATCGCGCTGTTCGCTCGTATCGGAGGCGGGATCTATACGAAGGCCGCGGACGTCGGCGCCGACCTCGTCGGAAAGGTGGAGGCCGGCATACCCGAGGACGATCCGCGCAACCCGGCTACGATAGCGGACAACGTCGGCGACAACGTGGGTGACGTCGCAGGAATGGGAGCCGACATCTTCGAGTCGTACGTGGGCTCGGTAGTCGCGACCATCGTCCTCGGCGTGACCTCGATGGCGATTCTGCCCGAGAACCGGTATTCGGCCGCTGCCCTGCCGGTCCTGTACGCGATGGCAGGCCTCGTCGCCAGCGTCGTCGGGATCGTCTCGATGCGGGTGCTCGAGAAGATGAATCCGGCCGCGGCGCTGCGGAACACCACCTTCGTCGCAGCCATCGTGTTCTGGATCGGAGCCTGGTTCATCACGTTGCGACTCGACGTGCTCGCCGGCGCCGCCGGTACCTACTGGAGCTGGATCCACCCGGCGGCAGGGCCATTCTGGGCGATGCTCTTCGGCTCGCTGGTCGGAATCGCGATCGGTCTCGTCACGGAATACTACACGGCGGGACGACCGGTGAGGGCCATAGCACGGGCGTCGGAGACCGGAGCGGCGACGAACATCATCACCGGACTGGCCGTGGGGCTCGAGTCCGTAGCGCTTCCGCTTCTGCTGATCTGTCTCGCCATCTTCCTCGCCTTCCAGTTCGCCGGATTGTATGGAATCGGAATCGCCGCAGTCGGAATGCTGGCAACCGTGGGTGTCACGATGTCGGTCGACGCGTACGGGCCCATTGCCGACAACGCGGGCGGGATCAGCGAGATGAGCGGTCTCGGACCGGAAGTTCGGAAGATCACGGACAGTCTCGACGCACTCGGAAACACGACGGCAGCGATCGGAAAGGGATTCGCGATCGGCTCGGCGGCGCTGACGGCCCTGGCGCTCTTCTCCGCCTATGCCAACGCCGTAGGACTCACGACGACCGGGATCAACATCATCGACCCGGACGTGGTGATCGGCCTGTTCATCGGTGGGCTGACCCCCTTCTTCATCGCTTCGCTGACGATGACGGCAGTCGGACGGGCGGCGGCAGGCATGGTGGCCGAGGTCCGGCGGCAGTTCCGGGAGATCGCAGGCCTCATGGAAGGGACCGCGAAGCCGGATTCGGCGCGCTGCGTGGACATCTCGACCCGGGCAGCCCTGAAGGAGATGGTGGTTCCGGGGCTCGTGGCGATTCTCGTTCCCATCATCGTGGGCCGATTCATCGGCGTCGAGGCTCTGGGTGGTGTGCTCGCGGGCGCCACATTGAGCGGCGTCCTCCTCGCGCTCTTCATGGCGAACGCCGGCGGCGCCTGGGACAACGCGAAAAAGTACATCGAAGGCGGTGCGCACGGTGGGAAGGGATCCGAGCCGCACAAAGCCGCCGTGGTCGGGGACACGGTCGGCGATCCGTTCAAGGACACATCGGGCCCCTCGATGAACATCGTGATCAAGCTGATCAGCGTCGTTTCGCTGGTTCTGGCTCCGTGGTTCGCGAGGGTGCACGGCGTGCAGACATCGCAGCACGTGGGCGACGTCGTTCAGCAGGTCGCGGCCTGGCTGCCATTCCTCCAGTGACCCCGATTCCGCTTGTACCGAGCGGGTAAGCAGGGTACCTTCGCCGGCCCGGCGCAGCGGAACTGTGCCGGATCGGTCGGAGTCCATCTCCGTCGGGGTTCGGCCCCTTCGGAGACGGCGCCCCGATCGAGACAGAAAACGAAGCTCCTGCCGCGGACGCGCGCGCCCGTGGCCGACACAGACCGAAGGAGGGATCATGCGCGACTATGAGGTCGTGTACATCTTCAAGTCGGCGCTGGGCACCGAGGAGATCGATGCCCGGCTCCAGCGCTACCACGAAAAGATCCTCGAATCCGAAGGGAGCGAGGTCACGGCCGGGGAGCACTGGGGCAAGCGCCAGCTGGCCTACCCGATCGACCGTCATGAAAACGGATATTACGTCGTCGCCCAGTTCAGCACCGGACCGGAGGCGCTCCCCGAGTACGAGCGAATTCTGAAGCTGGACGAGGAAGTACTGCGCCATCTGGTGGTACTGAGCGAGGGCGAACTGGCCGTGCCGTCTTCGATGATGGACGACGAGGATGACAGGCAGCGACGCAGGCGTGACGACGATGATGATGACGATGATGATGACGATATGGACGAGGACGACGACGATGACGACGTCGACGACGAGGACGACGAAGAGGATGAGGACTGATCATGGCGTACCGAAAGGTCTGTAGATTCTGCGAGAAGAATGTCGAGAGGATCGACTACAAGGATGCGAAGGTACTCGAGCGGTACCTGACCGACCGCGGGAAGATCCTGCCTCGCCGGGCGACCGGAAACTGTGCCCGCCACCAGCGGCAACTCGGCACGGCGATCAAGAGGGCGCGGTACCTGGCCCTGGTTCCGTACATTCACGGATATTACGGCTGAGCGATCGGCACGAAGGCCCCGCACGCGAGCCGCCGAGTGAGGTGATCGGAGCGGGAGTGGACCGGAACCGAGGAACTCTGGCGCCGATGCTCGCACTGCTGGCGGTGGCGCTTCTGATCGCGCCGGTCGGGCCGTTTCCGCTCCTGGCGATTCCATTCGCCCTGCTGCTCCTGGCGTTCCGACCGAGGGACCTGTTCGGTGTCGCGGCGGCGGCGGTGCTGATATTCCTGGTCTTTCGAGGCGTACAGGGCGAAGTGGACGGAGGCTGGTACATGGTCCGCGGCTGGTGCCTGATCGCCGCCGGCCTCTTCGTGGGGCTCTCCGCGCGCGGCAGGCCGGAGCGGTTGCTGGATCGGAGCTTCATCGCCGTAGCCGGCGCGACTCTGCTCATGGCCGTCGCCGCGGCGTTGCGCCCCGATCTCGGTGCATCGGCGGACGGGTGGATGGCAGAGCGGATTCGAGAAGCCGCGACGATGGCGCATGCCCTGCTGCTGGCGGACCCGGCGGTATCAACCGGTACGATCGGTGACTCGATCGGAACGGCGATCGACCGCTGGGCGCGATTCCAGCAGGACGTGTATCCGGCGCTTCTGGCGTTGGCCACGATGGCGGCGCTCGCTCTCGGCTGGTATTTCGCCGGGCGACGTGAAGACGGGGATCGTCCGCCCCCGGTGCGGAACTTCGGATTCAGGGACGGCTACGTATGGCTTCTCGTAGCGGGGCTCGCGCTGCTCGTGTTGCCGCTCGGCGGAGACGCCTTCCGGGTTGGAGAGAACGCCACGTTGTTCATGACGCTGATGTTTCTCGCCCGCGGGGGGGCCGTGCTGCTCTGGATTCTCACGGCGGCCACGACATCGGCCTGGACATGGGCTCTGCTGGGCATCGGAATGCTGCTGGCCTATCCGTTCGTGTTCGGGGCGGCGCTCGTGGTCGGCATCGGGGACACCTGGCTGCATCTACGGGAAAGACTGGCAGATAGAGCGGCGAACGGACCGGGACATCGTTGACGATCGGATCGTGTGGAAGGAGCGCGGGCGCTCCGGAAGGTACAACGGATTTTCAGATCATTGAAGGACGGAGACTCATGGTGCGGATCATCCTGCGGCAGGACATCGAGAATCTCGGCGACACCGGCGACATCGTGGACGTAAAGCCCGGATTTGCCCGGAACTACCTTCTCCCTCAAGGGTTTGCGTACGAGGCCACGCCGGCGAACCTGAAGCGTCACGAGGAAGAGCGGACGCATCTGGTGAACCGTTCCCTCAGGGACCGGGAGCGCGCCGAGAAGTCGGCCGCCAGGCTGGAGGGCGTTTCGGTATCCCTGAAGGTGAAGGCGGGAGAAGAGGGACGGCTGTTCGGGTCGGTGACCTCGTCTGATATCGCGTCCGGCCTCGCAGAACAGGGCATCGAAATCGATCGTCACATCATCCGTCTCGACGAGCCGATCAAGCAGCTCGGAGTCTACAAGGTGCCGATACGGCTCCACGCGGATGTCCAGCCGGAGGTCAGCGTCTGGGTCATCGCCGAGGAATGATCCGGCTGTCGGAATCGCGATCGGCCCGGCGACGTCCGGCCGTCGCCGGGTTCGGAATCGGAGGAGTGAGCTGGTGGTGACAGCGCCCGGATGCGTGCCGAG
>JARRPA010000113.1:0-5697 GCA_037383305.1 Gemmatimonadota bacterium
GTGGCCAGGGCCACCGCGACCAGAAGAACGGTCGAGCCTGCGCTAGTGCGAGTACGGAAGGGCATAGATCTCCCTGGGGTGACGATCCACCGGAGATTGAACTTCCTCGATCTCCCAGCGCACCCGGCTCGGGCGCTCGAAGTCCCGGTACTCGGCCTGAATCGGCCAGGCACTCAGTTCGGACCATTCTACCCGGACACGCCGAAGCACCCGGTTCCGCTTCCGTTCCTCCACCGAGTCGAGCCTCCCCCCGTCGAGGTAGTAGACGTAGGTCCGATCGCCGACGGGTCCGTAGACCAGCACAGAATCCGCTCCGCTCACGAACGCCCGGGGCGGCGGACCCGGATCCGGCCTGAACATCCCCGCCATGGCAAAGATGAAGGGCCGCGGGGGAACGTCCACGTCCTCGATCTGGCCCCGCGAGGTCAGCCGCCCTCCCGCGCTCGCGATCGCCATCGCCACGTCGCCGGACGTGAACAAGTCGATTCTCAGGCTGTCGGGGGGATTGAACCGTCCCACGCCATCGCCCTCGACGTCCCCCCGACGATCGCCATAGCGCCAGGCGAAACGGAGGTTCGCCGGCGCCAGCACGCCCGGTCCGGAGCCGAGCCGGGCGGCGATCGCGGCCGGATCGTCGAGCGGGACTCCACTCTCCACGGATGTCGCGCAGGCGGTGGCCAACGGCGTCGCGGCCAGCACTCCGATCCGGCGCAGCGCTCTGATGTTCAACGTGCGGCAAAGCTACCGGCGCCCGAAAACGGGGTCAAGAAATCGATCCCGTGCAGAGTGCCTCCAGTATCCGACGGGCCGGTTCCGGCATCCGACGGGGCCGGAGCTCCGCGTCGGTGCATACGAGGGTCGTGAGCCCGCTCGCCAGGTGAACTCCGTCATCGGTGCGAAGCGCCTCGTAGCCGAAGGTCACCGACCGGCTTCTCACCTCGGTAACCCGGGTCAGGATGTCGACGCGCTCGTCATACCCGGCGCCCTTCCGATACGTGAGCTCGGCCCGGGCGACCGGAAGTAGAACGCCGTCCCGTTCCATCCGGGCATAGGAGATGCCATTCTCGCGCATGAGCTCCGTCCGCCCCAGCTCGAACCAGGCCAGGTAGTTCATGTGATGGGCGTGTCCCATCTGGTCGGTCTCCGCATATCGCACGCGGATTTCGGTCCGGCTTCCGGGCGTCTCCGGGGCTCGCATTGAACGGGGGCTCCTGTCTTCACGTGTCGCCTGATTCTCGAACCTCCTCTATACTGTCGCGGATGGACCCGAATGGCACGCTCATCGTCTCCGACGCCCACCTGGGCGCTGCCCCGTCCCAGCACGAGGATGCCTTCCATCGCTTCCTCGAGAGCGCCGGCGACCGCACACGCGACCTGGTGATCAACGGTGACCTGTTCGACTTCTGGTTCGAGTACGGTACGGTCATCCAGAGGCGGCATTTTCCGGTCCTCAGAATCCTTCGCGCTCTGGTCGATTCCGGCGTCCGCGTCCGTCTGGTGGCGGGAAACCACGACTTCTGGGGAGGCTCTTTCCTGTCGGACGACATCGGCGTCGATCTCGTTGAGGGGCCGGTGCGGACCGAGCTGGGGGGGCGACCTGCCCTGCTGGCGCACGGCGACGGCCTCGGCAGCGGGGACCTCGGCTACAAAGCGCTGAAGAAGCTGATCCGCGGACGCCCGGCTCGCAGCGCTTTCCGATGGCTGCACCCCGACCTCTCCGCCGGTATCATCCGGCTCGTCAGTCGAACCGAGAGCCGGCACGGTCGCACTCCCGATGCCGAATCTCTCGGCCGGGCCGCCCGACTTCACGAATGGACCGCCGACCGCTTTTCCGAGGACCCGGACTTGCAGGTCGTGGCTCTTGCGCATTGTCACGTCCCCGAGATCCGCGAGATCCTGCCCGGACGATTCTACGTCAACTCCGGAGACTGGGTGCAGCACTGCAGCTGGGCGGAATACGAACGCGACCGGGTGCGAGTGCTCCGACTCGCCGACACCGGCCCGTCGCCGAGAGCGGAAGTGATCTTCGAAGCGGTCTACCCCTCAGGGTCCGACCGGAATGCTGTACTGGAACGCGGCGCCCGATGAGCCATCGGGCGGCGGGATCACCTCGCCCGTGAAATCCCAGAGCTGGGCCGAAACCCATGCATCCACGCCCGAGAAGAGAGCCCAGAAGACGGCCAGGGTCGCCCAGTCTTCGAACTGATCCTGCCTCGCGGAGACCAGATCCTCGTCGAGCGGATTCGATCGCTTTGCCGCATTCAGCTTCGCGTTCGTCTTGAGCAGCATCCAGAGACTGCCCGCCTCCATCGCAAAGTAGAACGCGCCACGCCCCGGCTGATCCGCCGAGATCTGACCCCAACCCGGCAGGATCAGTGATCGGAAGAATGCGCCCATCGGACTGATCGGGGGAACCGGACCCGCACTGTCCGCCCCCGCCGTCGGCGCCGGCGGCAGCAGGACATCCGACGCCCCCCGCGAATCGGACACGGGGATCGAATCGGATGCGGACGTCGTGTCGGGAACGGCCAGGGTGTCGGAGACGGATTCCGTGTCGGGAGCGCCCGCAGAATCTGCCGCGGCCCGAGCCGGCTCGAGCGCATCGGCCCGGGCGGGAGGATCCGTTTCCTGACCGACCAGGACTCCGGTCGGCGACGCGAACAGGAGGAAGCAGAGAACGGCGACCAGACGTCCCGGATTCAGCAAGCCGATCTCCGTTCGTTCGCGCTCAGCCGCTCGGCCACGGGAGCGCGTGGGAATCGAACCCACCCGGGACGCTGTTCGCACCCCGAAACGGTTTTGAAGACCGCTGGCGACACCAGCCGCCATCCGCCCCCCCGTGCGCGATCGATTCTCGTGCCCCGACGCCGATAAGTCAGCGAAGCCGGGCGACGACGTCGATCTCGACGCGCGCTCCGGCCGGCAGCCCCCCCGCTTCGATCGTCGAGCGAGCGGGAAACGGCTCCTCGAAGTGCTCGGCGTAGATCCCGTTCAATTCGGCGAAGTCCGCCATGTCGGCTACGTACACGGTGGTCTTCACGACGTCTCCGAAGTCGGCTCCGGCCTCGGCCAGCACGGCGTGGAGGTTCTCGAATACCCGATAGGCCTGCTCCCGGAGACCGGGCCCTACGAGCTCGCCCGTCGCCGGATCCAGTCCGATCTGGCCGGCCGAGTAGAGGAATCCCCCGGCCAGGCAGGCCTGCGAGTACGGCCCGATCGCCGCGGGGGCCCCTTCGGTGTGCAACGCTTCGACGTGATGCATATTCCCTCCTCGCGCCGGTTCAGAACAAACCCTCGATCGTTCCGTCGGAATGAACCTGCATCGCCTCCGCGGCGGGTCGTGCGGAAAGTCCCGGCATCACCATCACGTCTCCCGTCAGCGCGACGATGAACCCCGCGCCGGCCGAGATCCGGAATTCCCGGACCGTGATGTCGAAGCCGCTCGGTCTTCCCTGGAGCGTCGGGTCATCGCTCAACGAATACTGGGTCTTCGCGATGCACACCGGCAGGTTCCCGAGCCCGTTGTCCACGATTCGCTCTGCTTCCTTCTCGGCCGAGGGGAGAATGTTGACCCCGTCGGCCCCGTACACGTTGCGGGCGATCGTCTCGATCTTCTCGCGCAATGTGGTGTCCAGGCCGTACAGCGGTCGAAAGTCGGCCGCGCCGTCGTCGAGGACGCCGAGCACCTCCTCGGCGAGCGCGACGCCGCCTTCGCCGCCGCGAGCCCAGATGTCGCAGTCGGCGGCCCGGACGCCGCGTTCCTCGCAGAAGGAAACGACGGCCTGGATCTCCTCATCGGTGTCGCTGGAGAATCGATTGACGGCCACGACGACCGGCACTCCGAACTGCTGCAGATTGTCGATGTGCGCGCCGAGATTGTCCAACCCGGCGCCGAGTCCGGCGGGGCCGCCGCCGCCCGCTTTCTCGGCGTGGTGTTTCATCGCCCGGATCGTGGCCACAAGCACCGACGCCTCCGGCCGGATCTCGCCCATCCGGCACTTGATGTCGAAGAACTTCTCGGCGCCGAGGTCCGATCCGAACCCGGCTTCGGTGACCACGATCTCTCCGAGCGTCATGCCGGCATGTGTGGCGATCACCGAGTTGCAGCCGTGCGCGATATTGGCGAAGGGGCCTCCATGCACGAGTGCCGGACCGCCTTCGATCGTCTGGACGAGATTCGGCCAGAGGGCCTCCTTCATCAGGAGTCCCTGCGCTCCGGCGACATTGAGATCTCCGGCGCGCACGAGGGTGCCGTCCCGCCGAGCCCCGAGGACGATGTCGGCAACACGCTGCTCGAAGTCGGCGAGATCCGATGCCAGACAGAAGATCGCCATGATTTCGGAAGCTGCCGTGATCGACCAGCCCTCCTCGCGCGGAATCCCGCCGTTCACGCCGCCCAGACCGATCACCGCGCTGCGCAGGGCACGATCGTTCATGTCGATCGCGCGCTTCCAGTTGATCCGTCGAATGTCCAGCTCCAGCGAATTCCCACGGAACAGATTGTTGTCCATCACGGCGGAGAGGAGCGAGTGTGCCGACGTGATCGCGTGAAAGTCCCCCGTGAAGTGCAGGTTGATCTCATCCATGGGGAGGACCTGGGAATACCCGCCGCCGGCCGCCCCTCCCTTGATGCCGAATACGGGTCCGAGCGACGGTTCCCGCAGGCAGAGCATGGTTTTCTTCTCGAGACGACGAAGCGCCTGGGCGAGACCCACGGCGACGGTGGACTTTCCCTCTCCCGCAGGGGTCGGCGTCATCCCGGTCACCAGAACCACCTTGCCGTTCCGCTCGCGGCCTTCGAGCGCCCGAGGGTCGATCTTCGCCACGTAGTGACCGTAAGGGCGGAGATCCTCGTCGGAGAGGTCGACCTCCGCGGCGACGTCCCGGATCGGGCGAAGGACGGCTTGTTGGGCGATCTCGATATCTGAAGGCATCTCGATTTCCTTTCGGTTGGACCGGGCGTCAGGCCCGGCCGGCGATCTCTTCGAGCAACTCTTCTCTGGTCACCGGCACCGCTCCGAGGCGTCCCACCTCTATGCCGGCGGCCACGTTCGCGAGAGCTGCCGCCATGGGCAGATCCGGCCTTCCGATCAGCGCGGCGCCCAGTGTGGCCACCACGGTGTCGCCCGCACCGGTCACGTCGAACACCTCACGTGCTCTCGAGGGTATCCTGCATGGATCCGGGCGATCGCGCGAGAGCAGGATCATCCCTTCTTCGCCCAGCGTCAGAAGTAGATTCTCGCAGCCCAGGCGGTCGAGCAGCGGTCTCAGATCGCTCTCCGCACGAGGGGCGCGCTCGAGTCCGAGGGCGGCTGCCAGCTCCCGAACGTTGGGCTTGAACAACCAGGCGCCCCTGAAATCGAAGAAGTGCCGGAGCTTCGGGTCCACGATCGAGGGGATTCCCCGCCGGTTCGCCTCGCGCAGGAGTGTGGCGGACAGATCGCGCGAGAGAGCGCCTTTGTCATAGTCCTCCAGAACCAGAACATCGGCCGACTCGAGAGCCTCCCGGGCCCGCGCCTCGAGAGCGTCGGCCACTTCCGATTCGGCCGGAGCCGCGCTCTCGCGGTCGATGCGGAGGATCTGCTGGTGGCGTGCGAGGACTCGCGTCTTCTCGGTCGTCGGACGCGTCGGATCGCCGACGAGATCTTCCGCCGGAACGCCATGGGCGGAGAGCAACTCCCGGAGAATCTCGCCGGA
>JARRPA010000114.1:0-9646 GCA_037383305.1 Gemmatimonadota bacterium
CCGGCTGAAGCGCTTCAGCCGCTCGGCTACATCGTCGGCGATCGACTGCACTTCCAGGTAGTTGTAGCCGAGAATCTTCAGGGAGTAGTTCGGGGGAGAGCCCCCGCCTCCGTAGAAGCTCGGCCCGAAACCGTAGACCCGGACCTCCGGCCCGGAGAACTGATAGCTGTACGCGACCATCTGCTCCTTGATCGCGACCGGGATCTGGGTGGATTCGAGTTCCTCGGGAAAGGTGACCCGGATGTTGGCATACTGGGGAAGTACGATCGTCTCGTAGCGTTTCACTTCCGGAAGCGAGGCGATCTTCTCCTCGAACGAGCGGACCAGCTCGTCGGTCCGCTCGAGCCCGGCCCCGCGCGGAAATCGAATGTTCACATCGATGTAGGTTCGCTGCCCCCAGAATGAGGCCCACCGCACGCCGCGCGTGACGTGCGTGTCGAAGAGGTAGGCGCTCCCGCCCAGGGCCAGCCCGCAGACGAGGAGAACGAGAAACGGGTGATCCAGCGCGAGTCCAAGAACCGAACGGTAGGCCCGGATGTAGATCGGTTGCCGCTCTCGCACGCGATCAAGGCTCACGGTCGGATCGTCGCTCGGCGCGGAATCCGCGAGCACCACCGCATCGGATTCAACGCCCACCACCCGGCCCCGCCAGTGGTGCACCCGACTCGCCATCGTCGGAACGAAGGTGAACGCTACGAACAGGCTCGAGAGAATCGCGAAGGCGACCGCCCAGGCCAGAGGCAGATAATAGATCCGCAACTCGCCCTGCAGAAAGAGAAAGGGCACGAGCACGATCGCGGTCGTCGCCGTCGCCGCGATCACCGGGAGCACGACCTGGTGCGCCCCGGCGCTGGCCGCCTTCTTCGGATCGGGCTCGCGGTGGCTGTGCCGCTCCACGTTCTCGAGGACCACGATCCCGTTGTCCACGATCAGACCGAATCCCCACGCCAGTCCGGCGAGCGTGAGGACGTTGAGCGAAAATCCGCCCAGGTACAGAAGGTTCACCGCCATCAGAATGCTGAACGCGATCGTCGCGAACACGACGAGTACGGCCTCGAGCGAGCGCAGGAACAGCATCAGCACCAGCAGAATCACCACGGCGGCCATCATCGCACGGAGTCGCAGGTCCGTGAGCTGCTTGTGGATTTCCCTGCTCTCGTCGACGTCCAGCTCGATCGTGACCCCAGGAGGCATCTTCTCCTGCAGCGGCTCGATCTCCTTCTTCACCGCCTCCGACACACGTACCGCGTTGGTGCCGGACTCCCGGGAGATGATGAGGGAGATGGTCGGCAGGCCATCGATCCGGTAGTACATCAGCGGATCGGCCGTCGTCTCACGCACCCGGCCCACATCTCGCAGCCGGACGGGACCTTCCGCCCGGTTCACCAGAACCAGGTCTTCTAGCTCGGAGACCCGCTCCACTCGCGTTCGCACCGCCAGGGCCGTCTGCCGGCCCGCGAGGACCAGGGAGCCGGGAGCGCGAAGGGTCGAGAGCTCCCGGATCCTGGCCTCCACGTCGGCCGGACGGAGGCCCAGCGCCTCCATCTTCGGGCCATCCAGCTCTATTGCCACCTCGCGCTGCTCGTCACCTCGAATCGTCACGGCCGATACGCCATCCACGGCGGCGAGGGCCGGCTGAATCTCCTCTTCGGCGAGCTGGGCGAGCCGTCCGAAGGTGTACGGACCCCGGATCTGGTAGGAGAGAAACGCCTGTTCTTCGTCCGAGAACTCTCGCGGCACATAGGGTTCGACCCGTGGTATGACGCCGGGCGGAAGCTCCTCCCGCATCGCAGCGATCCGTTCGCTGAGGTCGAGCCTCGCGAAGTCCATCCGAATGTCGTGCTCGAATTCGACGTCGATCTCCGACGACGAGCCGGTGCCACGATCATCGGACTGGGAGGTCGAAGTGATCTTCCGTACACCCCGCACCTGCTGGGCCGCGGCTTCCAGCGGCGATGTCACGAAAGCCTCCATCGCCTCCGGCGAGGCCCCCGCCCACGTCGCGTCGATCGTGAGCCGCGGGTAGTCCACGTCGGGCAGCAGCTCGACGGGGATCAGACGGAAGCTGTAGGCCCCGAGCGCCACGAGGGCGATGTAGATCGCCGCGGTGGCGACCGGACGTCGGATCGAGAGGTCGATCACGGCAGGAGCGGCGCGGCTCTCGGGCCGATATTCGCCGTCGCCTGCGAACCCACCGGCTCTCCCGGGCTCACCGCCAGGGAATAGACGACCGGTATCACGATCAGCGTGAGGACGGTGGCGGATATCAGACCCCCGATGACGGCCACGGCCAGGGGCGCCCTCAGATCGGCTCCGGCGCCCCATCCGACGGCGAGGGGCAACAGGCCCAGAACGGTAGTGACGGTCGTCATCAGGATCGGACGAAGTCGGAGCCGGCCGGCCTCGAGAATGGCGTCGCGCTTCGATGCCCCTTCCGCCCGCTTCTGATTGATGAAGTCCACCTTGATGATCGCGTCGTTCACGACGATACCGATCAGGATCACGAGCCCGATTCCACTCATCGCGTTCAGGCCGTCACCTGCGATCCAGAGCGCGACCACGGCGCCGATCGCGGCCAGCGGAACGGACGCCAGGACCACCAGCGGCTGAATGAGTGATTCGAACTTGGCCGCCATGATCAGAAAGACGAGAAACAGCGCGAGCGCGAACGCAAAGCCGAGCGAGCGGAAGCTCGCCCGCATCTCCTCGTTTTCGCCGCCGACGCGTACCGAGGTGAGAGGAGGCACGCGCATGTCCGCCAGCGCGTCCTCGGCCTCCCGAACCGCTTCATCGAGTCCGCCACCGCTGACGTCGGCCAGCACCTGCACGGTCCGGCTCTGGTCGACCCGACGGATCTCCACCGGCCCATAGCCCTGGCGGACTCGCACGAGTTCTCCGATCGGCACACCCTGGTGCGTGAGTGCGAGCACGTCCGACAGCTCCATGCGCTGCCATTCCGGAAGAGACACTCGAATCTCGATCTTCTCCGAAAATTCCGTGTACGGCCGCTCAGTCTCGACGCCCCTCAGATACCCTTCGATCGCGTCCGCGACCTCGGTGACGGAGACTCCGTATCGGGCCGCGGCCGCCCGGTCGACCTCGATCTCCAGCTCAGGCTGCGTGATCTCGAGGTCGATCCGCACGTCGGCGAGCCGCTGCGTTCTCTCCAGGCGTGCGACGACTTCTTCGGCAGTCGAGATGAGACTGTCCAGGTTCTGACCGCGGACCTGGACGGCCAGGTCGGCGCCGGAGACGCCCAACGCGCGTCCGAGGGAGGTGCTCCGCCCGGTCTCGATCGAGATGGCCTGGGGATCGATCCCGGTCGCCGCCACCTCTGACCGGAAGGAGCCGACCACCTCTTCTACCGCCGGGCCGTCCGCCGCGACCCGGACCTCGAGGGCGCCACTGTTCAGTCCGCTCAGCTCGCGCGTCGCGATCTCCGACTCGCGCGCTCGTCCGATGCGCGAGAACACCGCGTCGACGCCGGGGGTCGACAGCAGAACGCTCTCCAGTCGCTCGACCGCCGATGCCGTCGCCTCGAGCGGTGTCCCGACGGGAAGATTCAGCTCGACACGGAACGCGCCCTCGTCGACCTTCGGCATCATCGAGCGAGGAAGCGTCGAACCGAGCCAGATCGCGAAGAGCAGGCTCGCGACCGCCATCGCCACCACGAGACCCCGCCGGTCCAGCGCCCGGGCGAGCGTGGATTCGTAGTGACTCGTGAACCGTCCGAACGCGCGATCGAAGGCATCCAGCGCGGGGCGCGTCAGCCGGTCCAGGAGCCGGCCGATCCCACCGAGCAGATCCCGGAATGTGAGCAGCACCGATCGCCCGACGAACCGGAAGAAGCTCCAGATGCGAGCGGGCAGAGATCGGGCGCCCCGGACGACCGCGACGGCCATGCGCGGAAAGCGTCCGGTCGCACCTTTCGACACGCTTCGGGGCTCGGACGTCGCCTTCGGATCGGCTTCCTCCGCTCCGCCGGGCCCGACACCTTCCGGAGCGGCGAACCGTGCGGCGTGGACGGGTTGCAGGGTGAGTGCCCCGAGCAGCGAAGCCAGCAGCGAGAATGCGACGGCGAGACTCAGATCGGCGAAGAGCGCACCCGCCACCCCCTCCACGTAGAGAACCGGACCGAACACGGCGATGGTGGTCAATGTCGAGGCCGTGATCGCACCGGCCACCTCGCGCGCTCCGATCGACGCGGACTCCTCCGGACCCCTGCCCTCCTCCTCCCGGTGACGAAATACGTTCTCCAGCACCACGATGGAGTTGTCCACGAGCATCCCGACCCCGAGCGCCAGTCCGCCCAGCGACATCACGTTCAGGCTCACGTCGAACAGGTAGCAGAGCGCGAATGCGGCCAGCACGGAGATCGGAATCGCGAGACCGACGGCGATCGGATACCGGGGGTCCCGGAGGAAAAAGAAGAGGACGAGAAAGGCCAGGACGCCTCCGAGCGCGAGAGCCTGGACCACGTTGGAGATCGCGTCCCGGATGAAGGTCGCCTGACTCGACGCGATCTCGATCGTCACGCCCGGGAACTCCGCACGCAGCTGTTCGAGGGTCTTCTCGACCGACTCGGCGACCCGGACCGTGTTCGAGCCCGCCTCCTTGTAGACCAGCAGTCCGATCGCGGGCACGCCGTCGTATCGGGCGATCGTCTCCCGTTCCGCCTCGCCTTCGGCGATCTCGGCCACATCCCGGAGCCGTACGACGCCACCCGCTTCGGGCCGGGCCACGACCACGTCCCGCAGTTCCGCCACATCCTGGAATTCTCCGAGAGTCCTCAGACTGTAGCGGAATCGCCCGCGTCGAATCGTACCGCCCGGCGCGCTGTAGTTGGCCCGGTCGAGAGCGTCCGCGATGTCTCCCACCCTCACCCCGTGCACCTCCAGCAGATCCGGTCGGACCACGACCTGGATCTCCCGCACCGGTCCACCCGTGATCGCCGCGAGAGCGACGCCGTCCAGCTGCTCGAGCCTGCGCTTGAACACGGCGTCGGCCAGGTCGCGGAGATCGGCCAGATCGGCGCCGGTGACGGCGAGCGCCAGGATCGGGTCGTTCGTGGGATCGGAGCTCAGGATGATCGGTCGATCGGAGCTCTCGGGAAGGGTACCGACGAGATTGTCGAGACGCTCGCGGACGTGGAGCATGGCGAACTCCATGTCGGTGCCCCAGTAGAACTGAAGCCGCACGAGCGATTGACCTTCCCGCGAGCCCGAGTCCACGGAACGCACGCCCGGCACGCGGCTCAACGCCGCTTCCACCGGCTCGGTGATGAACCTCTCCACCTCCGCCGGGCCCGCGTCGGCGTATCCGGTCCACACCGAAAGGGTCGGAAACGAGACATCCGGAAGCAGGTCGATCGGGAGCCGGAGGAACGAGACCACCCCCACGACGGCCACCGCCACGTACAGCATGGACGTGGCCACCGGCCGCCGGATCGAAAGATCGGAGAGCGACATGCGTGTCTCCGTTCTCAGCGCGGTCCGACCGGCGCGACGGCGGGGTCCGCCAGGGTCGGTCCCACCCGCTCCTCGAGCTCGGCCCAGCGGATCAGGTAGTCGTACCGCTCCGTGAACAGCGACTGCTCGGCCTGCGTCGTGCGATCGATCGCCTGCTGGAGGTTGAAGTACGGGATGCTGCCCAGCCGGTACTGTTCCCGGGCCAGTTCCAGCCGCTCGTCGGCCAGGCCGTCCACTCCGCGCGCGCGCGCTGAGCCCGGCCGCTGGCCTCGGCCGTCTGTCGCTTACGTCCGAATCCCTCGACGAGACTCCAGGAGCCGACGATCTGGAAAGAACTGCGCGTGTTCGCCGGGTCGAAATCGAACAGGCTCTCGTCCCTTCCCAACTGCTTGCTCCGGCCGAGGACGAACCCGAGATCGATCCGAGGCAGATATGCCGCACGGGCTGCCCAGAGGTCGCTCGATGCCGCCGCCTCTTCTTCGAGCAGCGCGGCCAGGGTGGGATTCGAAGCGTGGGCGGCCCGGACCAGCGACACGGCATCCAGAGACTCGGCGTCGGGCACCTCCTCCACGTCCACGAGAGCCACGAGGTCAGGTTCGATGCTCACGGGGTTCGCAATCGCGACCTGGAGTGCCCGGGAGCACCCTTAGCTCCGCGTCCGACGCATCAATCTCCGCACCAAGCAGATCACTGCGGGAGGCGGCCGCGATACGATACCGCTCTTGCGTGACTTCGAGGTCCACACGGCGGGCCTCGAGCTGTCGCTGCGCGACTTCCAGCAGCCGACGTTGTTTCAGCGCTTCGAAGTACGCTCGCTTCACGTCTCGGATCACCGTCCGCTCGGCCGCCGTCAGGCGCAGCCACGCGGCATCCTCGCGCGAGCCGCCGGCAGACACGGCGGCGATGCGTTCCGGATTCAGCAGAGACAGCGAAAAGCTCAGAGCTGCGTTGCTGCCCTTCGACACGTCGGTCAGCGGCGGATCAATGACGGCAGGAGAGCCCTCGGGCGTGAGATAGGTCACGTTGGTGAAATCGGTGGACGAGAGATCGACACTCGCCCGAATCGTGGGCAGGAAAGCCCCCCAGTCGGCCCAGCGTGCGGATGAAGCCGCCGCGGCCGTGGCGTCGGCCGCCACGATCGTCGGGCTTCGGGACAGGGCCGACTCGAGAGCCTCCTCCAGAGTCACCACCTGTTGCCCCGGGAGGGGACCGGCACCGAACGCGATTCCGCCGATCGCCGCCAATCCGAAAACGACCCGACGTCCGGTCGCTCCGGCCGCGTGCGTGCGGATCACTCCTCCCCCTCTTCCAGCGAGAGCCGGACACGGGCATCGTGCGTCAGAGTCGTGTGCCCGGCCGTCAGGACCACCTCGTCCTCCGCGACCATGTCGGTGTCATCCGATGGCACGATTTCTACCCAGTCCTCGTTCTCGAGTCCGGTCGTGACGTAGCGCCACTTCGCCAGACCCGTCGCGCTCCCTTCCTCGGTGGGCTCGAACACGAACACGACCTCGCGCCGGCTGCGCTCGACGATCGCTTCCTTCGGAACGGATATGCGATCCTCGAAGAGCGAGCCGGCAATCCGAACGCTGGCGTGCATGCCCGGTAGAATCCGCGCCTCCGGGTTCGCGAGGCGGACGGTCACGCGGCCGACGTGGCTGATCGGGTCGACCACGGGGTTGACCGAAACGACCGTGCCCGTGAAGACCTCGCCGGGAAACGCGGTGAAGCTGACCCTGGCGTCCCGACCTCGCGAGACGGCCGCGATCTCGCTCTCGAGCACCTGTACGTCTACGTCCACGCTCGATACGTCTACGATCGCTGCGATCGAGTCACCCGGACCGACGCGCGAGCCGACATCGACCGCGAGATTGGCGACGCGACCCGCATACGGCGACCGGAACTCCGTTTTCCGCAGGTCGTAGCGGGCCTTCTCCACTCGTGCCTCCTGTCCGGCGAGGCCGCTTCGGACACGGGCCTGACGCTGGCGTTCCGCACGCAGCGCTTCGTCTGTGATCCGCTCGTCTCCCAGCGTCAGCTCCTGATAGGTCGCCTCGGCCTGTTCCAACGCACCTTCCGCTTCCTGCAGATCGAGCTCGTACACGCTCGGGTCGATCCGGGCGATCAGCTGGCCCGCCCTGACGAAATCGCCCTCCCGCACCGGCACCTGAACGATCGGCCCGTTGACCTCGGCCGCGAGCAGGGCCGTTCTGAGGGCCGCCGCCTGCCCCTCGGCGTTCGCCCAGATCACGAAGGTGCCCCGGCGAACCTTCCGGCCTTCGACCGGAACGGCCACACCGGTGGCGAACGCGGACGCGGCCGCCGTTCCCCGGGCCGCCTCGAGCGCGGAATCGACGACGGCGCTGTTCTCCCGTTCCGGCTCCGCGTCCGTCTCGGCATTCTCCTGCAGTCGCAGATAGATGCCGGTGATCGCGGCGATACCGAGCACGAGCACGACGAGAGTGACGATGTAGCGTGACTTCATGGCCGTCCTGCGTCGATCGAGTGAGGAGTAAGGAGAGGCTGCATGCACCCCATCATCCGTTTCTCACGAAAACACCCGCCGCCCCTTCTTCGCTGGCTGTGACCTGCCGACACGATCACCTGAAGGGGGACCGGTACCCGGTTAGATGTAGACGAGGCGAGCGCAGTTGCTCGCGAGCCGACCCGAGTTCAAACGGGGAGGAAGTAGAAGGCGATGCCGAGCATCAGGTAAACGGCCAGCAGCTGCACGCCCTCCATCCAGTGCGACTCCCCGTCCTGGCAGACGAGCGCCATGATCCCCACGGACATCACGACCGCCACCACCTCGAGACCCGTGAATCTCAGATCCATCGGCGCCGGGCCCACGAAATAGCTCACGAACACGAGGAGCGGCGCCACGAATAGTGCGATCTGAATCGAGGACCCGAGCGCGATGTTGACGCTCAGGTCCATCTTGTTCTTCAGCGCCATGAGTACCGAAGTCGAATGTTCGGCCGCGTTTCCCACGAGTGCGACCAGAATCACACCGACGAAGACCTCCGTCATCCCGAGTTCGTGCGCTGCCTGCTCCAGACTGCCGACCATCATCTCCGACATGAATCCCACAGCGGCGGCGGACAAGGCCAGCCAACCCAGCGCGCGGATCACCTCCCTCCCGTCCTTCTCCCTTTCGACCCGCGCCGGGTCCGGCTGCGACTCGGCATGCGACGCGCCGAGGTACAGGTGCGAGTGCGTTCGAAGACTGAACACGAGACTCAGAACGTACGTCAGCATCAGCACGATCGAGATGTCGAGGCTCAGGTTCCGTTCGATTCCGGCGTGTCCGTCGCCCGCGAGCGCGTGGAAGATCGCCGGAATAACGAGGCCGGAATGACGAGACCGATCGCACTCAGCACGAGCATCGTCGCGCCGAGACTCGCGGCGGTCCGGTTGAACCTCTGGATCGGGGGATGCTTGAGCCCGCCCGCGAGTGCCGACAGCCCGAAGACGAGCAGGATGTTGCCAATGATCGACCCCGTGAGTGAGGCCTTCACCACGCTCTGCAGTCCCGCCCGAAGGGCGAGGACGGCGATGATCATCTCCGCGGCATTGCCGAAGGTCGCGTTCAGCTGGCGGGCAACCGACTGGCTGATGTTCCGCGGCGCCTGGTCGGAAGCGTTCCGCGCCCCCAATCTGGTTACGGTCAACGAATCGTTGGTGGTGCGCAACAATACCCGCACGGACTGGACCTGCATGATCGGTGTCCCCTCCGCGTCCAAGGCACGGGCGTCCCATGTGAATCCCTGATCGTCATGGGTGCGGAGCCGTGCTTCGAGGCTGGGGCTTTGCAGGCCCCTGCCTAACCACTCGGCCACGGCGCCGTGACGCCCGGCCGGGCCGGGCGCGGCAACATCGTATCGAAGCACGCCGACGCGGGAAAGGGGCAGCTCCCGAATCGGGGCCGACTTGTGCCCGTTTCGCGCGGACGAGCATATTCGGCCGCACCGCCGGAGTCGACCCGCTCGCGGAGAGCCGATGAAGATCATCTCAGGTAGCAGGATCGGCGCCGCATTCTCCGGTCCTCTGGCCACGGTCACGCTGGCCCTGGCACTGGTGGCCCCCTCAGCCGCCTTCGCTCAGGCTTATGACCGGGAAGCCCGGTTGCCACGGCACGGCTCGCTGTGGATCGAGTTCGCCCCCAGCTGGGAGATCTG
>JARRPA010000115.1:0-7598 GCA_037383305.1 Gemmatimonadota bacterium
GGAACGGACGACATCGGTCGCCCTGGACGTCGCGCGAAGCCTGGAGGCGGTGCCGGAGGTGCACGACGTGCAGGTCTACGCCGGCACGGCGGCACCGTTCAACTTCAACGGCCTGATCCGTCACTATTATCTCCGTCAGGGAGCGAACGTGGCCGACATCCAGGTGAACATTCCGAAGGACCTGCGCGGACGGAAGGGCTGGTTCGGGTTGAAGAAGGACCAGAGTCACGACGTCGCCCGGAGGATCCGTCCGATCGTGGATTCGGTGGTCGCGTCTGCCGGCGGCGGCGTGAGGGCCAAAGTGGTCGAGGTGCCGCCCGGCCCGCCTGTGATCAGCACGCTCGTCGCCGAAGTCTACGGCCCCGATCCGGCGCAGCAGCGCGAGGTGGCCTCCGAGGTCATGGGCCTGTTCGAGGCGCACCCGAGCGTCGTGGACGTCGACTGGTCGCTGATCGCGCCGCAGCGGGAGATTCGATTCTCGGTGGACGAGGAGAAGGCGGCGCTTTCGGGCGTGCGAAAGGAGCAGGTCGTGTACGGTCTTCGGGTCGGGCTCGGGGGCCAGGTGGCCACGCATCTTTCCGCGCCGGAAGCCCGCCGCCCGGTTCCGGTCCGGGTCCGCCTGCCCGAGTCGGAGCGCTCCGGAGCCGGTCGGCTCGGTGGACTGCACGTGGCCTCGACCTCGGGCGCCATGGTGCCGTTGAGTGCCCTGGGCCGGCTCGAGGAAGGCACCGTTCCGCAGGTGGTGGATCGGAAGAACGGGCAGCGCGTGATCTACGTGATGGCCGAGGTGGCCGGTGAGGAGGAGAGCCCGGTCTACGCGATTCTCGACCTCAAGGAGGAGGTGGCCGGGATCCAGCTGCCCGGAGGCGCCCATCTCGGCCAGCTCTACACGCGTCAGCCGGGCATCGTCGAACAGCCGGTGATGAAGTGGGACGGCGAGTGGCAGGTCACATACGAGGTCTTCCGGGACCTCGGAATCGCATTCGCCGGGGCGCTGCTGCTGATCTACGGTCTCCTGGTCGCGTGGTTCGGCAGTTTCGTCACGCCACTGGTGATGATGGCGGCGATACCTCTCACCCTGGTCGGAATCGGTCCGGGGCACTGGATCATGGGCGCGTTCTTCACCGCCACCTCGATGATCGGGATGATCGCGCTCGCTGGAATCATGGTTCGAAACGGAATCCTGCTGATCGACTATCTCGAAGCTCGGCTGGACGCGGAGGTTCCGCTGAAGCAGGCCGTAATCGAGGCGGGCGCCGTCCGGACCCGGCCGATCGCGCTGACGGCGGGAACCGTGGTGATCGGCGCTTTCGTGATTCTGCTGGACCCGATCTTCGAGGGTCTGGCCGTGTCCCTGATCTTCGGTGCGATCGCCTCGACCGTCCTCACGCTGATCGTGGTGCCGGGCATCTACTTCCTGATCCGGCGCGACGAAACCGGGCCGGACGACGAGGTGGAAGCGGAGCGCGTGCCGTCCGGGGCGCCGGAGCCGGCGACGGGAGGCTGAAGATGCAGGGAGCAGCGTTGGGAGACTCGACCTCGACACCGGGAGACGTACCTGCGATGGAGACGACGATGAAGATGATGCTCCTCACGTATCTGGAGGGCGACGAGGAGTGCGTGGAGCGGCTTCTGCGGAAGCTGGAAGTGCAGATGTACAGCCAGATCTCGATGGAGGGACACGGCAAGGGCTCGACCGCCGGCTGGTACAAGGAGGCAGCGCCCTACCGATCCCGCATGGTCTTCAGTTTCATGTCGGAGGAGCAGGCGAGCCGGGTGCTCGAGGAAGTGCGTTCCTGCACCGGGGTCGAAGACCCGCGACACCCGATTCGCGCGTTCGAGCTGAATGTGGCGAGAATGTCGGCGTGCGGCTGCGCCAACGACGAAATCGACAAACGATAGAGGGAGGCAGCATGTCACTCGAGAGCAAAATCCGGGTCATCGCCGGCAGCTTCGTGCTCATCAGCCTGGCGCTCGGCTGGTGGGTGAGCCCCTGGTTCCCTGGTTTTTCCTGTTCACCGCCTTCGTCGGGCTCAACCTCCTTCAGTCGGGCATCACGGGCTGGTGCCTGATGGACGACATCCTGCGAAAGACGGGCCTCCACAAGGACGCGCCCCTGCCCGGTTGATCCGACTCGAAGCCCGGCGGATCACACGGCCCGCGCCCCGGTTGTCGCCGGGGCGCGGTGCTTTCGCGGGGGGGCGCGCCGCGGTACCTTTCCTCGCTTACGTCGGAACCGCCCCAGAGGACGGTTGCAGCGACTGACATCGACTGACCCGGTTCGCAATCCATGCATGCAATTCGAAATCGATTCCTGGTGATTCTAGGCCTGCTGGCCATCTGCATCTGGGCCCTCGTTCCGAAGGAAGGCCCGAGCGGAGAGAAGATCCCCTCCATCAACCTCGGCCTGGACCTGCAGGGCGGGATGCACCTCGCGGTGGAGATCGACGATCCGGACGGCACTCTCACCGACGAAGCCCGCGCCGACGCGATCGACCGCACGCTGACCACGGTCCGCAACCGGATCGACGAGTTCGGCGTGCGGGAGCCGACGATCCAGCGGTCGGGTGACGATCGGATCATCGTGGAGCTCGCCGGCATCGACGACCCGGAGCGTGCGAAGGGGATCGTCGAGAGGACCGCGTTTCTTCAGTTCAAGATCGTCCGGGAGGATGACGGGTTCCGGGAGGCGCTGCCTCGCCTGGATCGGGTGATCGTGCAGGCCGTGGGAGCCGAAAACCTCCCGGCCGCTGCCGTCGAGGAGGAGACGGCGCCCGCCCTCACTCAGCTGCTCGGCGAGGCGGGAGAGGACACGCTCACGGCGGTCGAAGAGGAGACGGGCGAGGGCGAAACCGCGGGTGCGGGAGCCGGCGACGAGTCGGTCGGTGCGGATTCGGCAGCGGTGGCGGACACTCAGGGGGCCGCGGAAGCCGCCCCGGCGCCCGCGCAGGAGCGCTCGCTTCGTCCGCTGACGAGCATGCTCCTCGAATCGGGTCGGGCGGGGATCTTCCTCGTCGCGGAGGAAAACGTCCCGACCGTGTCGGAGTACATCGAGCTTCCCGAGTTCAAGGAAGCGCTTCCGCGAAACACGACGCTCAACTGGGGTCTCGTGCCGCAGTCCAATGCGGGAGCCGCCTATCGGGAGCTGTACGTGCTGGAGGAGGAGCCTCTGGTGACGGGCGAATATCTCGCCGACGCCGGCCCTGCCACGCGGGACCCGCAGTTCAACCAGCCGATCGTTCCCTTCGAGATGACGCGCCAGGGCGCGAGGATCTTCGAGCGCGGTACCGGACGCAACGTCGGTCGGCTGATGGCGATCGTCCTCGACGGCCGGGTCCAGAGCGCTCCGGTGATCCGGCAGACGCTGAGCCGGAGGGCACAGATCGAGCTCGGCACCGGATCCCAGTTCCAGGAGGCGCAGGATCTGGCACTCGTGCTGCGGGCCGGTGCGCTGCCGCAGCCGATCCGGATCGTGGAGGAGCGGACGATCGGGCCGTCACTCGGGGCCGACTCGATCCGGCAGGGAAGGAACGCCTTTCTGATCGGGATCGTCGGCGTCGTCCTGATGATGATCTGGTACTACAGGATCGCCGGCGTGCTGGCGGTCATCGCGCTCGGCACCTACGTGATTTTCGTGCTCGGCGGGCTGGCCGGGCTCGGGGCCACCCTGACGTTGCCGGGCATCGCGGGCCTCATCCTCTCGGTCGGAATGGCGGTGGACGCGAACGTGCTGATCTTCGAACGGATCCGGGAGGAACTGGATGTCGGCAAGACGGTCCGCACGGCCGTGGACCAGGGGTTCGATCAGGCGACCTCGGCGATCGTCGACGCGAATCTGACGACGCTGATCACGGCGGCGATTCTCTATCAGTTCGGAACCGGGCCCGGGCGAGGCTTCGCCGTGACCCTGAGCATCGGGATCATCGCCTCGTTCTTCACGGCCCTCTTCGTGACCAAGACATTGTTCCTGTTCTATCTCGAGCGGCGCGGGCCGAGCGAGGAACTCAGCATCTGACCGGACGGAATCGCGACCGATGAGACTCTTCAAAGACGCACACTACGATTTTCTCGCCCAGCGAAGGAAAGCCTACATCATCTCCGGCGTCTGTCTGGCGATCGGTCTTTTCTCGCTGCTTCTCCACAAGGGACTGCGCGAGGGAGTCGAGTTCACGGGCGGTACCCTCTTCCAGGTGGAATTCGTCGAGCCGACATCGGTCGCGGAGGTGCGCGGGGCGGTGACCGCCGCCGGCCTCGAGGGTGCGCAGATTCAGCAGTTCGGAGATTCCAACGACTACCTGATCCGGGTGTCCACGTTTTCCGAGAGCGGCGGGACCCGGGTATCCGATGCCGTGGGCGAATCGCTGGACGAAGCCTACGGCGAGGACGGGTGGTCGTTCGCCCGGACGGAGGCCGTGGGGGCCAAGGTCGGATCGGAGCTCAAGGAGAAGGCGCTGATCGCGATCCTGCTCTCCTTCGCGCTCACTCTCGTCTATCTCGCCTTCCGTTTCGAGTGGCGATTCGGAGTGGCGGCTGTCGTCGCCACGGCGCACGATATCACCCTGACCCTCGGCTTCCTGTCGGTGTTCGACATCGAGATCACGCTGGCCACCGTGGCCGCGATCCTCACGATTCTCGGGTATTCGCTGAACGACACGATCGTGGTGTTCGACCGGATCCGGGAAAACCTGAAGAAGCGCCGCAAGGACTCGTTCCGGGACATCATCAATTCGAGCGTCAACGAGACGCTGCCGCGTACGGTGCTGACGAGCGGCACGACCCTGATGACGCTGCTCGCGCTGGCGTTCCTCGGCGGAGCCGTCATCCGTCCCTTCGCGATCGTGCTGATTCTCGGTGTGATCATCGGGACGTACTCGTCGATCTTCGTCGCTTCCCCGGTGCTGCTGGAACTCGAGCATTGGGGACGGAAGCGGGAGCGGTCCAAGCCGGCCTCGCCGGCCAAGGCGGGTTGAACCTCTTCGATTCCCACTGTCACCTCACGGCGGAGGCCTTCGAGGGCGAGTGGTCCGCCGTGATCGACCGGGCCCGGGAGGCCGGCGTCACCGGGCTGGTGACGATCGCCTCGGACCCACGGGACGCGGAGAGCGCCCTGCAGATCGCCGCCGCACGCGAAGGGGTCTGGTGCACGGCCGGACTCCACCCGCACGAGGCGGACCGGTTCGACGATCACACGGAGCCGGCGCTTCGACGCCTGGCCGCCCGGCCGGAAGTGGTGGCGATCGGCGAGGCCGGCCTGGACTTCCACTACGACAATGCGCCCCGCGACCGGCAGCGGCTCTGCTTCGAGGCGCAACTCGAGCTGGCCCGCGAGCTCGACCTGCCGATCGTGGTGCATTCCCGCGACGCCGACGACGATACCGCGGAATGTCTGGCATCCAGCGATGCCCGGGGTGTGCTGCACTGCTTTACGGCCGGACCGGAATTGCTCGAAGCCGCGCTCGACGCCGGATGGATGGTGTCGTTCAGCGGGATCGTGACCTTCCGGCGCTTCGACGGCGCGGATCTCGTCCGCCGGGTGCCTGACGATCGGTTGCTGATCGAAACCGACAGTCCCTACCTCGCGCCCGTACCGCACCGCGGTCACCGGAACGAGCCGGCCTTCCTTCGCGCGACCTGCGCGGCCGTGGCAGCCATGCGCGGCGACGCGCCCGAGGCTCTCGCCGAGCGGACCCGCCGCAACGCGCTCTCCTTCTACGGGCTGGCGAGCGATGAGCGGTGACGCGGCGAAAGGCGCGGCATCGAAAGGCGCTCCGACGACCGGGAGCATTCCGGCTCCGCGCATCCGGATTCTTCCCGACCACGTGGCGAACCAGATCGCGGCGGGGGAGGTGGTCGAGCGACCGGCCTCGGTCGTCAAGGAGCTCGTGGAGAATTCGCTCGACGCGTCAGCGAAGCGCGTGGACGTGGAATTGCGCAACGGAGGCAAGACCTGGATTCGCGTGGCCGACGACGGGGAGGGGATGCACCGGGCCGACGCGCTGCTGGCGCTGGACCGCCACGCCACGAGCAAGATCCGCGAGGTGGCGGACCTTCGATCGGTGGCCTCGTTCGGCTTTCGCGGCGAAGCGCTCGCTTCGATCGCCGCGGTCAGTCGGTTCGAGCTGCAGACGGCGCCGGGCGCCGACGCGATGGGAACGCGAATCCGGGTCGAGGGCGGGAGGATCGTATCGGTCTCCGACGTCGCGCGCCGACGCGGCACCACGGTTACCGTGCGCTCGCTGTTTCAGAACGTGCCGGCGCGGGCGAAGTTTCTCCGCTCTGCGGCCGCCGAGACGCGCGCGGCGAGTGAAGCGCTCGTGCTTCTCGCGCTCGGCAATCTCCAGGCGTCCCTCCGTCTCTCCTCCAACGATCGGGAACTCCTGGACCTTCCGGCCGCCGGCGACATCGGCGCCCGCGTTCGGGACCTGTGGGGGGAGGAGGAGGCCGGCGAACTGCTGGCGCTGGACGAGGAAAGGGAAGGGATCCGGGTCGCCGGGCTGATTCAGCGCCCGGATGCGGCGCGGCCGGCGGGCGGAAGACGCTACCTCTTCGTCAACGGGCGGCCCTTCCGAGATCCCGGTCTGCTGCGGGAGGTCGACGACGCGTACCGGACGACGGTGGCGCCCGGACTGCGGCCGAGCGCCTTTCTCTACCTCGGCATTCCGGCGGGCGGCGTCGACGTCAATGTCCATCCGGCGAAGGCCGAGGTCAGGTTCTCGGACGCGGGAAAGGTGCGCGAAGCGGTTCGCGAGACGGTCCGGGCCCGGCTCGGGGAACTGACCAGCGCTCCCGGGTTCGGCAGCGAGGAAGGACCGGCGGGCGCCGGGGGCGTCGGACGGGTGACCGTGCCCGTGCCGCGCGTGGCCGAGCGACCGCGACCGCCGGAAGCCGAGTCGGGCCCCGGGGAGGCGAGCCCGGAAGGTGCGCCGCAGCTCGCCTTCTTCGTCAGCCGTGAGGCCGGCCCCGGGGACTCGGAGGAGGGAGGCGATGGAGACGACCGGACGGACGTCGGACACGCGATCGGGTATCCGACCGAGTCGGATGCCGACGCCGCGGCGCTCGCGGCTCTCGCCGCTCCCGGAGATCCGACACGCACCGGGCCGTGGCAGCTGCACGACGCCTACATCCTCGTTCCGACCCGGCAGGGGCTCCTGCTGATCGATCAGCACTCCGCCCACGAGCGGATCCTGTTCGAAGAAACGATGGAGAGGTTCCGCGGCCAGGGAGGGACGTCCCAGCGGCTGCTCTTCCCTCTCACGCTCCGGCTCTCGCCCGCCGAGTTCGCGGCTGTCTCGGAGCTCGCGGGTCTTCTGAACGCCGTCGGATTCGAGCTGGAGGAGTTCGGCGAACGGACGGTGATCGTACACGCCGTCCCCAATCTGCACGAACGGTTCGACGCGGAGACCGCGTTTCACGAGATGGTCGGAGAGCTGGCGCACGGCTCGGAGCTCGTGAACTCGGCACGCAACCAGCATGAGCGGATCGCCAAGAGCCTCGCCTGCAAGGGCGCGATCAAGGCCGGCCAGCCTCTCTCCCGGGCCGAGATGGAGGAGCTGGTGGACCGCCTGTTCGCGACCGAGCTCCCCGGCCTCCACGGCCGC
>JARRPA010000116.1:0-5682 GCA_037383305.1 Gemmatimonadota bacterium
GTGATCGCCGAGATCGAGGAGGCGGGTCCCGAACAGGTCGACGCCGCCGTCCGCTCGGCGCGTGAAGCGTTCGAGGATCCGGGCTGGCGCGATCTCGACGTTCACCGTCGTGCCGAGCTTCTCTGGAAGCTCGCGGACGCGGTAGAAGCCAATCTGCCAGCGATCGCCGAGATCGAAACGCGCGACAACGGGAAGCCGCTCTTCGAATCGTCGAAAATCGACATCCCGTTCGTCGTAGCGAATCTGAGGTACTTCGCGGGCTGGGCGGACAAGCTCGCCGGCGAGGTGATTCCGGTCTCCGGTTCGTTCTTGAATTATACGCGCCGGGAGCCTCTGGGCGTGGTGGGAGCCATCGTACCGTGGAACTTCCCGCTGAATCTCGCTTCCTGGAAGGTGGCCCCGGCGCTGGCCTGCGGAAATGCCGTGATCCTGAAGCCGGCCGAGGAGACGCCGCTCACCGCTCTCCTGCTCGGCGAGCTCGCGCTCGAGGTCGGTTTTCCTCCGGGGGTGCTGAACGTGATTCCGGGGCGGGGCCGGACGACCGGCCAGGCGCTGGTCGAGCATCCCGGAGTCGACAAGATCGCCTTCACGGGCTCGACCGAGACCGGACGCACGGTGATGGAGACGGCCGCGCGGACCCTCAAGAAGCTGTCGCTCGAACTGGGCGGAAAGTCGCCGCACGTCGTGTTCGCCGACGCCGACCTGGAGGCGGCGCTGCGCGGTGTGACCACCGGAATCTACTACGGCAAGGGAGAGGTGTGCGCCGCCGGGTCCCGCCTGTTCGTCGAGGCACCGGTCCATGATGAGTTTCTGGCGAAGCTCGCGGAGCGGGCCACCGCGACCACGGTCGGCGACCCGATGCAGCCGAAGACCCGACTCGGGCCTCTCGTTTCGAAGGCACAGCACGAACGGGTGGTGGGCTACATCGAGTCCGGAAAGTCGGAAGGCGCCGAACTGCTCGCCGGAGGCCACGCCACGAGCGTGGATGGTCGAGGCTATTACGTCGAGGCGACGCTGTTCGGCGACGTCACCCCCGAGATGACGATCGCCCGGGAGGAGATCTTCGGGCCCGTCCTGGCCGCGATGTCGTTCGAAGATCTCGACGAAGCGGTCGCCCGGGCGAACCAGACGGACTACGGGCTGGCCGCGGGCGTCTGGACGCGCGATGTGGGCAAGGCGCACCGCTTCGCGGCCGGCGTGCGGGCGGGTACGGTCTGGGTGAACACCTACAACCGGTACGACCCGGGGTCCCCGTTCGGCGGATTCAAGGCCTCCGGGTTCGGCCGCGACCTCGGACGTCAGGCGCTCGAGGAGTACACGCAGACGAAGAGCGTATGGGTGAGCCTCACGTGATGGGGAATGCAACGGGTGAGAATCGTCCGGCGCCGGGGAGCGACGCTGCGGAGAGCCGCGATCGCGAGCCCCTGATCTGCGCGGCGCTCCGAACCCCGGTCGGTCGGCATGGAGGTGCCCTGGCCTCCGTGCGGCCGGATGACCTGCTGGCGCCGCTGATCGGGGAGATCGTGCGTCGGTCGGGCATTCCGGCGGATCGGATCGAGGATGTCGTCATGGGGTGCGCGAACCAGGCCGGCGAAGACAACCGGAACATCGCTCGAATGTCCGCGCTTCTGGCCGGTCTCCCGGTGGAAGTGGCCGGGCAGACCGTGAATCGCCTCTGCGGATCCGGGCTCGAGGCCGTGGTCTCGGCCGCCCGGGCCATTCGTTGCGGCGAAGGCGATCTCTTCATCGCCGGGGGCGTGGAGAGTATGTCGAGGGCCCCCTGGGTGACGTTGAAGCCGGAGACCGGGTATTCGCGTCATCCACCCGAAGTCGCGGATACCACCGTAGGCTGGCGCTTCACGAATCCCTCCATGAATCCGGAGTGGACGGTGTCGCTCGGCGAGACGGCCGAACGCGTCGCCGCGAAGGCCGGAGTCTCGCGGGAGGAGCAGGATGCCTTCGCGCGGGAGAGTCAGCGTCGAGCGGCCGCGGCGATTTCCAGTGGCAGGTTCGCCGACGAAATCGTACCGATCACGGTCACGCGGCGGAAGGGAGATACGGTCGTGGTGGACCGGGACGAGCACCCGAGACCCGAAGTCACGGTTGAGAGTCTCGCCCGGCTTCGGCCCGCGTTTCGGACCGATGGCTCCGTCACGGCAGGAAACGCTTCGGGGATCAACGATGGCGCATCCGCTCTGCTGGTGGCCAGTCGTGCCGCGGCGACCGATCTCGGCCTGGAGCCTCTGGCGAGGATCGGCGCCTCGGCCGTCGCAGGGGTGGATCCCGACCTCATGGGAATCGGACCGGTGCCCGCCGTTCGAAAGGCCCTCCGGCGGGCCCGACTGACGATGGAGGAGATCGATCTCGTGGAGTTGAACGAGGCCTTTGCCGCTCAGGCCATCCCGGTGATGCGGGAGCTCGGCATGCAACCGGAGAAGGTGAACGTCAACGGCGGCGCGATCGCCCTGGGCCACCCCCTCGGCTGCACGGGTGCAAAGCTGCTCACCTCGCTGGTGCACGAGATGCGCCGTCGAGAAGCGCGCATCGGCCTCGTGACGATGTGCATAGGTGTCGGCCAGGGGATCGCGACCGTGGTGTACCGGGAGGCCGGCGCATGAGTGGCGAACCCCGCGTCATCACCGAGGTCGCCGATGCGGTGGGAACGGTCACCCTGAATCGACCCGAGAAGATGAATGCGTTCTTCGGATCGATGCGTGACGAGATCGCGACGGCGCTGGAGGAGATGGCCCGCCGCGACGATGTGCGGGTCGTGATCGTGACCGGGCGGGGCCGCGCATTCTGCACCGGAGCCGACGTGGGCTACATGGCCGATCTGCTGGATCGCGGGGCCTACGAGGAGGCCAACGCGCTCGTCACCGCGGGCCGGCGTGTGATCGGCGCGATCACGTCGATGCCCAAGCCCGTGATCGGCTCGATCAACGGCCCGGCCGCGGGAGGAGGAGCGAACCTCGCCCTCGCCTGCGATCTGCGCATCGCGTCCGACCGCGCGTCGATCGGACAGACCTTCAACCGGATCGGTCTCCACGCCGATTGGGGCGGAACCTGGCTGCTCCCGCGCCTCGTGGGTCGGGCCCGCGCCGCCGAGCAGTTCTTCTTCGGCGAGATGGTCGGTGCGGAGGAAGCCCTGAGGATCGGTCTGGTCAATAGAGTCGTTCCGCACGACGAACTCGAGGGCGCCACGCGGGAGTGGGCGAACCGGCTCGTGGCGAAGCCGGCGCTGCCTCTCGCCCTCGCGAAGCGGGCGATCCGGATCTCGGACGGAGCCACGCTCGACGAGATGCTGGATTTCGAGGCCGAGGCGCAGGACCGCTGCTTCCGATCCGATGATGCCCGGGAAGGCACCCGGGCCTTCGTCGAAAAGAGGGCACCGAACTTCGGAGCTGGGCAATGAAACGCGACGGCACGGTCCGGAAGGCGACGTCGGACGACCTGGACGAAATCACGGCGATGTGGGCGCACTACATCCGCGGCAATCGGAACAACCCCGTGTACCGGCACATCCCGCCGGACGCGCTCGGCAAGCGTCGCGATCACTTCGAGAGGCACGTGCTGGGGCCGGACTCCGCGGTCTTCGTCGTGGATCGGCCGGACGGCGGACTCGACGGAATGATCTCCTGCTTTGTCGAGAGGAACGTGCCCTACTTCAATCCTCCTTCCTTCGGACGCCTCCAGACGCCGTACGTGCGACCGGAGGCACGGGGCCGCGGCCATCTGCGTCGGCTTCTCGACGCCGCGTACCGGTGGGCGCGGGAAATGGAGCTCACCGAGGTGCGACTGTTCACCAGCGCTCTCGAGTCGCAGCCCAACGAGCTGGCGGAAGAGTTGGGGTTCGAGGCTTTCGGCATCATTCGCCGCAAGTCCATCTCGTGGGATTACCCGCCGGGGAATGCGTCCACGGGAGTTCCGGGCGAGCCGTCGGGCGATTTCCCGGGTGCCGACTGATGGCCTGCGATCCGGAGCCGGCGTCCATCGACGTCGTCGCCGTCCTGGGTGCCGGCACGATGGGACACGGAATCGCGCAGGTCTGTGCGGCCGCGGGTCATGAAACTCGGCTTTTCGACATCGAGCCCGAGGCACTCGCCCGAGCCATCGGTCGGATTTCCGCGAATCTCGAGCGGGGCGTCGAGCTGGGAAAAGTGGAGGCGGACGAGAAGCGGGCCGCGTTGTCCCGCCTTCGAGGCTCGTCCGACTTCGACGACGCCGTATCCGGCGTCGACCTGGTGATCGAAGCGGCGCCTGAACGATTGGAGCTGAAACAGACGATTCTCACGCGTGCGTCCGAGAAAATCGCTCCGGACGCGCTTCTCGCCTCGAACACCTCGTCCCTCTCGATCACGGCCCTCGCGGGGCCCCTGTCCGGACCGGAGCGCGTCGTGGGGCTTCACTTCTTCAACCCGGTCCACATCATGTCTCTGGTCGAGATCGTACGCGGGGACCGGACCTCCGAGCGAGTCGTCGAGAGGGCCCGTTCGTTCGTTCATGATCTCGGCAAGCAGCCGATCGTCGTGCGCGACAGCCCGGGGTTCGCGTCCTCTCGACTCGGAGTCGCCCTCGGGCTCGAAGCGATCCGAATGCTGGAGGAGAACGTAGCTTCCGTCGAGGACATCGACCGCGCCATGGAGCTGGGATACCGGCATCCGATGGGTCCGCTGCGACTCACGGACCTGGTGGGACTGGACGTTCGCCTCGAGATCGCGCGCCACCTCGAGCGGGAACTGGGCGGAGAACGATTCCGGCCGCCCCGCCTGCTGGAGCGGATGGTCGAAGAGGGAAAGCTCGGAAAGAAGTCCGGAGTGGGCTTCTACCGTTGGGACTGATCGCAATCCAAGGAAGCTGCCATGAGCGAAGTACTTCGGATCGAGAAGCTGGACGGAAGGGTCGCGCTGCTGACGGTCAACCGACCCGACAAGATGAATGCCCTGAACTCGGAAGTCCGGAAGGCCCTGTTCTCCGCGTTTCGTGAACTGGCCTCCGACGATGACGTGCGCGTCGTGGTGATCACGGGTTCCGGCGAGAAAGCGTTCATCGCCGGCGCTGACATAGCCGAATTCAAGGACGCCCGGGCGGTGGAGCAGTATCGGGCGATGCAGGTCGGCGACATCTATTCGCTGATGGAGGCGTTTCCGAAGCCGATCATCGCGATGATCAACGGGTTCTGTCTCGGCGGCGGCTGCGAGCTGGCGATGGCCTGCGACATTCGCATCGCGTCCGAGAACGCGAAGCTGGGACAACCCGAGGTGAACCTGGGGATCATACCGGGCGGCGGTGGAACGCAGCGTCTTCCACGCCTCGTCGGAGAAGGTCATGCCAACCGGCTGATCATGAGCGGAGCGCTGATCGGGGCCGCGGAAGCCGCCCGGATCGGGCTGGTCGAGCAGGTGTTTCCGCCCGAGGCACTGCGGGAGGCCACGCTCGAGCTCGCGCGTTCGATCGCGTCCCGTTCCCCGATCGCGCTGCAGGCTGCGAAAGAGACGATTCTCGCCGCCCGACGCATGCCGCTGGACGAGGGCCTCAAGTTCGAGAGAGCGTGGTTCGGTCTGCTCTTCTCCACCGATGACAAGAACGAGGGAGTCGGGGCGTTTCTCGAGAAGCGCCCGCCGGAGTTCCGGGGCTCCTGACCTCAGTCCTTTGCTGCCAGCGGCGGCCGTGGCGGGCCGCCGC
>JARRPA010000117.1:0-2052 GCA_037383305.1 Gemmatimonadota bacterium
ACACCCTCGAGACGGGCCTCGAGCGCCGTGACCAGCCTCTCGGGCTCGGGGTCCCGTTCGCCGGCGTAGTCGACACCGAGCCCTCCGCCGACATCGAGCTCCCTTACGGGGAAATCCGTGTCCGCCAGCGCCTCGACCAGCGAGAGCATCAGATCGACCGCCCGCTCGTAGGGATCCACGCCCTCCAGCCCCGATCCCAGGTGGAAGGCGAGGGTCCGGGGCGCGATGCCCTCCACCGAAGCGAGACGGGCCCAGACTTCCGAAACTTCGTCGGGCGCGAATCCGAATTTCGCGTCGGCCCGGCCGGTCTCGAGCGAAGGATGCGCTCCCGCCCGGATCCCCGGGCGGACCCGAAGTCCCACCGGAAGGGTCCCGCCCGGGAAGCTGGGGGCGTGCCGGATCGCGGCTTCCACTTCGTGACCCGACTGGAGCACGATCATGCCCGCCCCCGACTCGATCCCCGCGCGCACGGCCGTGTCAGACTTCGGCACGCCCCCGAACACGATCCGGGTCTCTGGAAACCCCGCCGCGAGCGCGCGCGCGAACTCGCCCGGCGTCGCGACCTCGATGCCGACCCCGCTCCGCTCCATGATCGCGAGCACGGCCAGGTTCGAGTTGGCCTTGGCGGCGAAGCTGATCCGCGCCGGGTCCCCCACGGCTCCAATCCATCGACCGATTCCGGCCTCGAGCGCGCCCACGTCGTAGATGTAGGCCGGCGTCCCGACCTCGGCGGCGATCGAATGGAGCACCTCGGGGGGGATCCGGGCGGCGTGGGAGAGGTCGCTCATGTATTCCGGGGCACCAGTATACGGCCGGCCAGCGGATCGATCTCCGCCTCGATCGGGGTCTCGCCGCGGGCCTCGCCGTCCACCTGCGCGGCCACCGGCGGGTCGGATTCCACCCGGACCCGCTGCGCCTGCAGAAAGATCATCCGCTCGTCGCCCGAGTAGCGCTTCAGGGCGACCTTCCACAACATCGCGGCCATGTCGGGCAGGTGGCGGGGAGCGAACACCGCGACGTCCAGGAGCCCGTCCTGGAAGGAAGTCCTCGGAGCGACCTGCACCTTGACGGGCAGCGCGCCGGCTCCGAGAAGGCCCGCGTTGGCCAGCAGCACCATTACGGCCTGGACCTCGATTTCCTGGTCGTCGGCCGTGATCCGGTAGGTGATCGGCTTCGCCGTCACCCCGGTCTTCAATCCGGCGTAGACATAGGCGAGGATGCCGAGTCTGCTCTTCATCTCCGTCGTGGTCTCGGCCATGACGCTCGCATCGAGTCCCGCCCCGGCGATCAGCGCGAATCGCTCCCCGCCGATCCGTCCGAGGTCGATTCTCTCGATCGCGCCCTCGACCGCCACCCGGATCGCTTCCTCGAGCGAAAGAGGAATGCCGAAGTTGAGGGCGAGCTGGTTGCCGGTGCCGAAGGGGAGGATGCCCACCGGCGTGGTGCTGCCGGCCGTACCTCGAAGCGCGAGCGCGATCGTACCGTCTCCACCGGCTGCGAGAACCGCCCGGAAGCCCCTCAAAGCGGCTGTCCGCACGACCGCCAGTCCTTCCTCGGGAGTCGAAGTCTCGACGATGTCGAATGGAACGCCGCGAGCCGCCATGGCACCACCGATTCTACGTCGCAGCGCAGCCGGCTGTCCTCCGGCCGCGCGCGGGTTCACGAGCACCAGGTATCGTTCGGAATCGGGGATCGGAAACTCAGTCAATATCTTCAGCCGTCGATCTGAAGGTTCGCGCGAATGTCGTACGTCGGCGGCCGTACGGCGAATCTATCAGAAGGCCCACTCCCGAAACAGCAGCATGCCCCAGGTGCGGTCGCTGTACGTGCTGAAGCTGTATCCATACGAGGCGTACCGGTTGAACCTGTCTTCCGTCTTGAGCTCGAGCCGCCAGGCGGGAAGAAAGCCCCAGTCGATCGTCAGGCCCGGGAGTCGTCCTCCCAGGGGCTGCGTGACCTTCACGAAGAGGTCGGGCGTGAGGTACCGGCCGATCTCGATCTCGGTCCCGTACAGCAGGCTCGACTGACCGGTCTGCAGTTCCTGCTCCGTGG
>JARRPA010000117.1:2108-7763 GCA_037383305.1 Gemmatimonadota bacterium
CCACCAGTCCGACGCCGCCGACCAGAACCTGCGACACCTGGCTGCTCACGGAACCGAGAAGTCCTTCCCGGACCAGAGAGGTGGCGAACTGTCCGCCCTGATTCGACGCGCCGAAGCAGGCCGAGGAAAACAGCAGGTAGCAGATTCGGTCCGACTCGGGCAGGGGCGGATCGCTGCTGGTCGTCATGGTCGGCGAGAGCGCCGAACCTCCGACGTGAACCCGGATCGTCACCTGCCCGATTTCGCCCCGCGCCCGGTACTGCGCGTCGATGTCGAGATTCGGATCCAGGCCGGGTGTCCCGACGAAGGTGATCTCGCCCCGATCGATCTGCAGCTGCCGGGAATAGAGACTCGACAGATCCGTTCCGGTTCCCGAAACGTACCGGAATTTCCCACGGGGCAGATTGAGCGTTCCGAGCGCGGTCAGGTCTCCTGCCGCGCGATCCATGTGCAGCTCGACTTCCCCTGCCAGCTCGACGTCCAGGGCGCTCGACCGGAGCCAGAAGTCGGGTCCGACCGCGAGATTCATGTCCAGCCTCAGATTCTGCATGAACGGGTTCTCGATCCGTCCCAGAATCCGCTGGTCCCGGACGATCACTGTATCCAGGAGTGCGTAGACCGAGGGATCGGTCAGGTCTACCACCTGGCGCTCCCGCACGAACCGTTCGGCCTGCACCTCGCCGCGCGACACCCGGATCTCGCCTGTCACTTCCGGTCGCCGGTAGGATCCTCCGAGCGCGCCCGACCCGTCGATCGATGCCCGCATGGTCCGGCGATCGATTCCAACGAATCGATCCGCCGAGAACGCGAGATTGAAGGCGATGTCGGTCAGGTCCTGAACACCCAGGTGGCCTGCGACTACGGCCGTGCCCCCGGCGGAGGACCGGACGCTCAACGTGTCGATCCGGGCATCGGCGCCCGCGTAGACTACGCGGCCGATCGCGTCCTGCAGCCGGATTCCGAGCGAGGGTACCGTGGCCGCCGCCTCGTGAATCCGGGTCTCGCCGTTCAATCGGAGCTGCCCCGGCTTTCCCGTCACCCGGAAGCTCCCCAGAGCGTAGCCCTCTACGTCGCGAAGGGACTCGATCCGCAATTCGACCGCCGTGAGCGGCATGCTGTCCACCACGACCATCAGGTCGATCGGCTCATCGAGGATCCGTCTCTCGACGTCGCGCAGGGAAAGATCCAGGCGAAGGAAGCCATCGACCCGGGCGATTTCCGTATCATTGGTCACGAGCGCCGTGTTCACCGCCAGCCGGCGACCGGCATAGCTGAGGTCGGTCGTCAGCCGCTCGTATCCGATCCCCCGTATGGACGGCCCGTCAATCGTCGCGTCCAGCTCTGCGAGCGGGGCATCCGCGCTGCCGCGCACCCGCACGTCGATGTCGATTTCTCCCCTGATATCGAGAGGATTTCCCGGCGCTTCCAGGAAATTCTCGAGGTGAAGGCTGCGAGCCGTCAGGTCGAGAGCCGCCTGTCCCGAGTCGGGAATCGCGCCTTCCAGGTCGAGGAAGGTCCCATCGCTTCCGTCCAGATGTACGCCTCGCGCTGTGAATCCCGTCTCTCCATAGGTGATCAGGGCCGTGTCGGCGAGCGTCAGCCCGCGGCCTGCGCCGACCAGCCGCAGCCGGTCGAGCCGGAATGCCTTCTCGCCCTCCGTCCACAGGATCCCGGTTTCGGAGTCCACCTCGAGCGTCGAATCGCGCCGCGCATACAACGAGACCTCGTGACTCTCGGCGGTCTGGCGCGTCCATCGCACGTCGAGGGTGTCCAGACTCCGTCCGTAGATGCTCGACGCGAACGCCGATCCGTGCGCGACGAGCGAGTCGGGCTCCCGCGGGTCCGCGAGATCGATAATGACCCGAATCGAGTCGGTGCCGATCTCACCCCAGGAGAGCTCGCGGGCGAAAGCCCGGCCTCCGAACGAGAAGTCGGTCACGTTTCCATAGAGCACTCCCAGCGCCTCCAGACTGCCCGCAAGTGTGTCCGGCAGCACCTCCACGGATTCCAGGACCGGCCCCTCATCCGCCGGCGCGAAGGACTCGAAGAGCGCCGAGACGTCACCTTCGATTCGCGCCGGGTTCCGGCCCTCGACCAGCCAGGCGTTCCACTCCGAGAGATCGGGGATGGAAATGTCCAGGATCAGGGATCCGCTCCGGTTTTCCGTGAGACCGAAGGCGCCGCGCCCGTCCACGGCACCCGCCTGTGATCGGATCGCGAAAGTGTCGGCCCGGGCGAGCCCATCGGCGAGGGTGAAACGGATGATGCTCGTGTCCACCCGCGCTCCTTCGAAGAGCGAGGGGAGAAGTCGAAGGTCGAATTGCGCTTCGAGGGTCGCCGGATCGGTGCCCGTCCCCGTGACCCGACCTTCCACCGCGAGCCGCGTCGCGGGACCTGACTGAATCCACTCGGCCAGTTCGATGTCCCGTGCGAGCAGGGTCGCATCGTAGCTCTGCGCCTCCGAGACAAGGTCGAACTGGCCCGTGAAGCTGAGCTGCCCCCGCGGGGTCTCCAGATCGGTCTCGATCTTCAGGTCGTCCAGCGGCCCGCGCGCCGAAAAGGGGCCGCGGACCTCGCTCAGCACGGACACCCCCTCCGGGAGCGCGGCCTCCACGATGGCCAGGACGAGAGGATCGAAATCGAACGCGACGTCGACTTCCCGGTCCCCCTCGAGGTCGACGAGCCCTCCGCCGGTGATTCGGGACGGCTGGTGCTCCGGCAGGGTATGCGAAACGTCGGTGTCGAAACGGAACCTTCCGCCCGCGACTCCATCGAAGGCGGCCGAGCCGGTTGCCCGGCCGGGAAGCTCGTTTCGCAGCCCGATGATCCCTGCCCAGCGAGGTTCGAATTCGCTCAGGGTCAGTTCGAGCTGCGACATCCGGCGCGGCTCGACGATCGCGAGCCCTCCCCGGGCCGTGAGATCGGAAGGAGGCGAGGCCCCAGGCGCAGGCGGGTCCCGTATCGAGAGCTCTGCGTCGATGTCGAGCAGAGTGATGGGGCCGCTTCCACGGACCGGACCTTCCAGGAAACCGTCGAGCCCGTCATCGATCTGGAGCACCTCGTTCACCAGGGCCAGACGCAGAGGCCGGAGATCCACGTCGAGCCGCTCGAACCGCGGCACCGTCTCGAGCGCCGCGGTGAAGTCTCCCTGCACGTGCGAGTCGTCCACCCGGACGTCACCACCCGTCGCCTCGACGACGATCGTCTCACCCCGAGTGAACAGATGAAGATCGGCCGGCCCCCCGCCCCGGGCCGGGATCGGAAGCGGAATCCACTGCAGGTCGGCGAACCCCATCGGGCGGGCCTCGAGATCGAACTCGAACTCGACCGGATTCACCGGACGGACCCAGCCGGACCCGGAGAGTGCCGATTCGGCCAGCTCCACATCGGCCAGGCGGATGTCCACGGTGTCCGAGATCTCCACCGATCCATCCAGAGAGACCACGTCCAGCGTCTGCGTGACCACCCGCGCTTCGGCGGATACGCCCTGCATGTCGAAGCGCAGGGGCCGGACCGGATCCACGATGCGGATCAGCGGGAAACGCCCGGACAGGCGGTGGAGCAACACCTCCCGCTCGTAGCGCTCCGGACCCGTCGCTCGGACCCGCCAGAGCCGGTCGCCCCTCAGTCCCTGAGCGACGGCGCTGTCTCTCTCCGCGCCGGTCAGGTCCACGGCCCAAGGCACGTGCACCTCGACCTCACCTTCCCTCACGCTGACGTCCGAGAGCAGGATACGGTCGTTGCCCTGTCGTCCGTCGTCGATCGAGTCGGGCTCCGCCGGCTCCTCGTCGCCGAAGATCCGATCGAAGTTCCATCGTCCGTCCTCGTACTGCCGGAGTACGAGCCTGACCCGCTCCATCGAGACGTCATCGAACCGGTACGTCCCGAGCATCAGGCTGACCGGATTGTAGTGGAGACGAACGCTGTCGATCCCCACGAACAGGCGGCCGTCGGGATCGGTGATCTCGAATCGCTCCACGAGGGCGTGAGTGAACAGGTTGCCGCCGAGAATCGGTCCGATCCTGACTCCGCCGTTCACCGAGCCCTCGAGGGCGTCGACCACCAGGTCGGCGACCGCCTGCCGACCGACCACGGTCTGACTGAGAAGGAGCAGCGATCCCGCCGCAGTGAGGCACGCGATGCCGATCAGCCCGAGTGCGACCCGGCTGAGCGAGCCCGCGAGCCGACGGAGGGTGCGCAGGAAACCGGAGAGAAGATCGCGGGCCATGTCAGAAGGCCTCGCCGATCGAGAACTGCAGCTGGATCCGGCGCCATACTTCGGTCAACAGAGACGGTTCGTCCCATGTAAACGGGTTGTACACGACCTGGTCGTCGAGCTCGACGATATTCCCCGTCTCCGCCTCGACCACCACCACCGGCTTGAGCTTGGTCCCTGTCGTATTGTAGCCGAGATCCATGCGCAGCGGGCCAACCGGGCTGTTGAAGCGGACTCCGACACCGGGGGTGGCGACGAGCCGCACGTCGTCGTTCACGCCCTGCCAGACCTGGCCCGCGTCGACGAATCCCACGACCGTCAGCCGGTCGCTGAGCGGGAAGCGGAGCTCCGCCGACCCCTCGAAGAGAGCGTTTCCCCCGACCGGACGTTCGTCGAAGTCGTTCGGATCCAGAGAGTTCGCGCAGGTTTGGAGTTCCGCGGGAGTCAGGTCGGTACCGCCGCAGTCCTCGAGATCGGAGATCACGAGAACCGTCGGACCGAGCAGGTTGAGGCCGAATCCCCGGACGCTCTGCGGACCTCCGGCGAAGAAGCGCTTCGAGGGATAGATGATATCCACGCCCTCCTCGTCGCCGCCGAAGACGCTGGAAGACACTCCCCGAACACCACCGAAGCGCAATCGCATCGCCAGGACGGCATCGAGGAACACGGGCCGGAAGCCCGCCGTCTCGACGCTGCCACGCAAGTATCGGTAGTCCGAGCCGGTGAAGGAGGCCGCCATCTCCCCATCCGCAGCCACGTAGTAGCCCGACGTGGTCCGCAGCGGATTGTCGGTTCGGTTCAAGGCCCAGATGACTCCGACGGGTGACAGCCAGTTGCTCTCGGTGAGAAGCTGGATGTCGTCCGGCGTGCAGAGTCCGAAGTTCACGCAGAAGTAGATATCCGCCGATTGCCCCCCGAACGACGTGAGCTCGGGTCGGTACGACGGGCGCAACGACATTCTGGGGGCGAGGCGGAGATTGAACGCGAGCTCGCCGCCGACGGAGGTGCGCACGTAGAGATCCGGCACGGTCTCGCGTTCGGAGAAGACCCGGGTCTGGAACGAGTTTCGACTGTCTGCAAGGACCGGTTGCAGGAAGGAGAAGTCGAGCAGCCAGTTCAACTCCTGGTACACGGGGTCGTCGCTCGTGCCGTTGCAGGGGAATGCCCCATCCATCTGCTTCGCGAGCAGGTTCGAAAGGCGTCCCGTGACCCGCAACGTACGTCCGCCACCGAAGAAATTCCGGTTGATCAACTGGGCCTGCAATTCGACACATTCATCCGTCTGCACCCCGAACCCGGTCCGTATCGCGCGGCGCGGGGCCGTCGCCACCTGGACGTTCAGATCGATCACGGAGTCGCTGGCCCTTTCCGATACGATGTTCGCGTACCGGAAGGCCTCGAGGTTGAACAGGCGGCGCTGGCTCTCGATCACGCGGGAC
>JARRPA010000118.1:0-10379 GCA_037383305.1 Gemmatimonadota bacterium
GACGAGTCCGACGATCGACCGTACCGCGAGGATCTCGAGGAGGCGATGAAGGGCTACACCGACACTGCGCACGAGCTGCTCGATGAGGTTGACGCCGCGGTCGACCGACTCAAGTCGAGGGTCGGCGATGTCTGGAAGAGGTCCCGCCCCACCTGAGCCGCCGCACGTCGGACGAGCGCGGCCGGGCCGCCGGGTGGCGGCGCCCGGCCGCGCTCTGCATCGTAGCCGGATGAGCAACGAATCGATCCTCCTGGTCGGAAACGGCGGACGCGAGCATGCGATGGCCGCCGCGATCCGAAACGACTCGCCTGCCGCCGATCTGTACATCGCTCCCGGCAATCCGGGAACAGGTCGGCTCGGCACGAACGTTCCCATTCCCGCCGACGACGTGGAACAGCTCGTGACCTTCGCGAGCGACCGGGACGTCGGCCTGACGGTCGTGGGGCCGGAGGCGCCCCTGGCGGCGGGACTCGGCGACGCCTTCGCCGCACGGGGCCTGCCCCTGTTCGGTCCGGATGCCGCCGCCGCCCGGATCGAGTCCTCGAAGGCATTCGCGAAGCGCCTGATGGCCGAAGAAGGAGTCCCGACAGCGGGTTTCGAGGTCTTCACCGTCGCCGAGGAAGCGCTCGGCCACGTGAGATCGGGTGTCGGCCCCCTGGTCGTGAAGGCATCCGGCCTCGCGGCCGGCAAGGGCGCCATCGTCTGCGAGGATCGGGACGCGGCGGAGCGCGCCGTCCGCGAAGTCATGGTGGAGCGGCGATTCGGCGCTGCGGGCGATTCGCTGGTCATCGAGGAATTCATGGAGGGGGAGGAGCTGTCTGTCTTCTTCCTCTCCGATGGATCCGCCGCCGTTCCCCTCGTGCCGTCCCGTGACCACAAGCGGCTCGAGGAGGGGGATCGCGGCCCGAACACGGGAGGAATGGGAGCCTACGCTCCCGTTCGGGGAGCCGACGCGGAACTGATCGACCGGATTCGAACCTCGATCGCCGAACCCGTGCTCGCGGGCATGGCGGCACGTGGCTGCCCGTACCGGGGTTTCCTCTACGCGGGCCTGATGTTGACCGCCGAAGGACCGAAGGTGATCGAGTTCAACTGCCGGCTCGGGGATCCCGAGGCCCAGGCGGTGCTCCCGCTGACCCGCGGTGGCCTCGTCGAGCCGATGCGCACCGTCGCGCGCGGCGGGACGCTCTCTGGCTGGCAACCCGATCTCGCGCCCGGCGCCGCCCTGGTCACCGTCCTCGTCAGCGGCGGATATCCCGGCTCCTATCCCAGGGGCCTTCCGATCGAGATTCCCGAAGACCTCGAAAGCCCGGACGTTCATCTCTATCACGCCGGAACGGCGGAGGGCCCCGACGGGCTCGTCACCGACGGCGGCAGGGTACTCGGCGTGACCGGGATAGGCAGCGACCTGGCGGAGGCCGCACGGCGCAGCCGGGAGGCGGCCGGTCGCGTCCGGTTCGAGGGCGCGACGTTCCGACGGGACATCGGGCACTCCGAGCTCGACTGAGGACCGGGGCCGGAACCGCCCGATGCCCGAGCTCCCCGAAGTCGAGACGATCCGCCGAGAACTCGCCCCGCGTCTCGAAGGCCGCCGGATCCGGGCGGTGCGCATCATGAAGCCGGACATTCTCATCGAAGGGAGGCGGGTCGACGACTTCCGCGACCAGCTTCGGGGCGCCCGGGTGCGTGCCGTCCGCCGGCGCGGCAAGTGGCTTCTCTTCGAACTGAACAGGGGGGTGCTCGTCACGCAGCTCCGGATGACCGGGCGGTTCGCGGTGGGCCCGGGTCCGGCGCCGCCCGTCCCGGAGTTCCGGCACGTAGCCGCCGAATTCGAGCTCGACGACGGTCTGACCCTTTTCTACGACGATGTCCGGCGTCTCGGCGGATTCCTCCTTCTCACCCGGGACGAGTGGGAGCGCCGCGAAGCGCAATTCGGACCCGAGCCGCTGGCGTCCGACTTTCGGGCCCGCGATCTCGGTTCCGTCCTCCGCCGCGGGCGTCTCCCGGTGAAGAACGCCCTCATGGACCAGTCCCGTCTGGCCGGCATCGGCAACATCTACGCGAGCGAATCGCTCCATGCGGCGAAGATCGCCCCGGATCGGGCGGCCGAGTCGTTGACGGACGAGGAGATTCGCGTCCTCCATCGATCCCTCCGTCGAATCCTGCGCAGCGCGATCCACAATTCGGGCACCACGGTCAGCGACTACCGCGCCGTGAACGGGAGGTCGGGCTCCTTCCAGGAACGACTGCTCGTGTACGGGCGCGAAGGGAAGGAATGCGCCCGCTGCGGATCACCGATCCGGCGGACCGTGCAGTCGGGACGCAGCAGCTTCTTCTGTGCCGAGTGCCAGGCCTGAGTCTCGTCGTCCGGGCCATCCCGAAATCCCGGGGCGGGGTTCAGCCCGGCTGGAAGGCTCTCCCGCTCGGGAGCTCCAGATGGAGAAATTCGACGCCTCCCGCTCGGACCGCCGCGATCGCCACAGAGGGCGGGCTGCCATCACGCCCGGCGGAGGCCGATCCGGGATTGACGATCCAGCGAGCCCCGACCTGCCGGACTTTCGGACGGTGCGTATGCCCGTGCACGATGACGTCCGCGGCCGGAAACCGATCCAGGAGAAGCTCGTAACGCGGGTCCACCCGGTGCCCGTGAGTGACCGCGAACCGGACTCCCTCCACATCGACCTCCGAGAATTCACGGGTAGCCTCGCGAATCTCGGGCCCGTCCACGTTCCCCCAGACGGCATCGACCGGGGCGATCGCAGCCAGATCCCCCAGCAGATCGATCCGGCCCGCGTCGCCCGCGAAGAAGATACGGTCCACGTCCGCGAACAACTCGAAGACCTCCGGGCGCAGCGTCCCGTGAGTGTCGCTGATCAATCCAATCCGTGCCACGTCGCGCTCCGGAGCGGTAGAATCGGGGTTCGAGCCTCGGGTGCGGGCCCGTTCCGGTTGTCGAAGGGGCGATCCGTCGTCTAGGTTCGGGCCACGGTAGGGAAGGGCGGACGACGGGGCAACGCCGGCCCGGGAGGGCGACGAAGGGGCTTGGACTACTCGGAAAAGACGGACCAGGATCTCGTCCGCCTCAGCCGGCGGGGCGATGAGCGGGCCGCCCGGGAGCTGGTGCACCGGTTCGAGCGGCCCGTGTTCTCACTCATCTACCGTATGGTGCGGGATCGTGAGCTGGCCGAGGATCTCTCGCAGGACGTATTCGTCCGGACCTTCAACAACCTCGACCGATACGACCGGTCGTACAAGTTCTCTTCCTGGCTGTTCAAGATCGCCTACAATCTCACCGTCGATCACTTGAGGCGTCGCGAACTGCCGACGATCTCGGTACACGGGGCCCCCGATGCCATCACCCCCGACCGCCAGGAAGCGACATCGCTCACCCTGGAGTCCGAAGAGGAAGCGCCCGATGACCGGCTCGTGGCGAAGGAGCTGGCCGGTGAGCTCGAAGAGGCGATCGCGGAGCTCCGCGAGGACTATCGAACGGCGATTCTCCTGCGCCACGTGGAGGGGCGATCGTACGAAGAGATCGCGGAAATCATGGAGATTCCGCTGGGAACGGTGAAGACATACATCTTCCGCGCGAGACGCGAACTGCGGGAGGCACTCTCCGCCACTTACGGCGAACCGGACGACTGAAACCCGGCAGCCCCGCCCTCCGTACGGTCGGGGGAACGGAGGAGACGAGGTCATGAGCGACCCGACGGACATCAACACGGCACACCTGGCCCCGGAGACTCGGGAGCGCATCGCCATGGGCGGTGAGCCCGGACCCGGCGAGGTCCGGCATCTGACGTCCTGCACGCGGTGCAGGCGGGAGATCGCGGAGATCGGCTCGCTGCAGGTCCGGCTCGCGGCGCTCACTCCGCTGGCACCGTCGGCCGGATTCGCGGACCGCGTGATGGCCCGGATCCGGCTCCCGGCCCCTGCATGGGTTCGGGCGCTGGATGCGATCCGGGCGCACCGCCTGCAAGCATCCGCGGTGGCCGTGACGCTGATCGCGGCGGTCACGGGAATGCTCGGATGGCTGACCGCGTATCCGCAGCTCACGCCCGGTACGATGGTCCGGCTGATATGGGAGCGAAGCACCGGGCTGCTCTGGCAGGGGGTCATCTCGGTCGGCCGTGTCCTGTACGAGTCCGGCCTCTTCGCGTTTCTCGAAGCGTTCCGGGCCGACCTCACGCCGTGGAGCGCGTTCGGCGCGCTGGCGACCCTCGCCCTGGTCGGCACGGTGTCGCTGCTGATGCTGATGCGGCTCATGGACCTGTCACCGACAACGATACGAACGGGAGTCGGAAACATTGGTTGATCTGATTGTGAACGGCGGCGTGCCCTGCGGGACGGCCGCGTCAACGAAGCCGGTAGGGGGAATGGGACGATGATGATGAAGACCGAAACGAGACGCTCGCATCGCAGGGCGCGCCTGATCGCGGGGGGGCTGTTTCTCGGGTGCGTGGCGGCCGCCGCACTGCTGCTGACGCGTGGGAACGCGATGGCGCAGGAGTATCCGGTGGCGGGAAGCGCGGTCACGATGTCTTCCTCGGAAGCGTCGCTCGACCTGGATCTCGCCACGGGCGAGACCCGTTCGATTTCCTTCCGGGACGGGAACGTCTACGTGGACGGACGGATCAGCGGCAACTACGAGCCGGGCGGGGCGCTGGAGACCTCCTGGCGCGAACTGCTTCGGAATCCGGCCGTGCTCGACGCCGGAGCGGTCGGGGACCTGTTGCTGGGCTGGGCTCCGCCGACCGATTCGGGCGCCGCGACCGCGGTGACCGATGCCTTCGGCTTCCTCCGACCGCAGGCCGTCGATCGCGTCCAGGAATCCGCCGACGTGGTGGTCGGGGATCTCGGGGACGGCAGCGTCGAGATCGCACCGGGCATCCGTTCCCTGGACCACCTGACCCGAAGCATGGAGCAGCTGCGCCGGTCGCTTTCCCGGATCGGATCGCAGGCCCTGGTATCGGGTGAAGACGTGGCCCTCGTGATACACGATGACTACACGATAGGCGCCGGACAGGTGATCGACGGTGACATGGCCCTGCTGGACGGGGACGTGCAGCTGGAGGGCACGATCCGAGGCGATGCCATCATACTCGACGGAACGCTCACCCTGGCCGAAGGCGCACGCATCGAGGGCGACCTCCTGCAATTGGGCGGCGACGTCGTGGAAGCGGGCGGCCGCGTCGGCGGAGAGCTGGTGTCCGTCGACGTCGTCCTCGACAACCTGGACCTCGAGTTCGAGGGGATGGACGACATCGACCTCCAGTTCGACGAGTTCGATGCAGGAGACGGGTACGTTCGGGTGCACGATGACGGACCCGGTTTCTTCGGACGCATCGGCCACAACATCGGTCATGCGGTCGGGGGCCTCGCTGGCGTGCTGGCCTGGTGGATCGGTCTGGGGGCGTTCGGTGCGGGCCTCGTGTACTTCTTCCGCCGACGGCTGGAGGTAGTCGCCGATACCGCGCGCCGGGGTATTGATGATTCTCAACAGAGAGACTTCGTCGGCTGGGAACGTGATCGACTTGATGTAGGCCAGCAGATCGCGAATCTCACGGCGATCGCACTCGCGGTGCCCGCGGGCTACCTGGCCATCGCGCACGCGACCGGCGAGGTATTCGAGGGCCGGAGATACGACTGGGTGGAACGGTTGAATCTCAAGCGGTCGAATTCCTACTGGTATCTCGGGATCGGACTGGCGGTTCTGCTCGCACCCTTCGCCGTCGGCTCGGCGATGTACCTGTTCGGCGGGCTTCTCGGCTTCCTGAGGGGTCTGCTGTTCTTCGCCGGAGGCGTCATCACGTGGGCTGCGATCACGACGGGACTCGGGGCGCTGCTGCTGTCGCGCGGCGGGAGCTCCCGTGAGTACGCGGACGGCGCGATCCCTGATTTGTTCGCCGACATGGACGACTTTTCCACGGAGGCGCCCGGTGCGTAGCGGCGGGCTGTTCGCGGCGTTCCTGTTCGGCCTGGTCGCACCGCTCGCGGCCCAGCAGCCCGAATGGACCGACTTTTCGGCACGTCGGCAAACGGACGGGATCCGTTCGGTCGAGGCGAAGGTCACCTACGTGGCCGGCGAGCTCGAAGTCAGGAAGGCCGAGCCGGGGCTGCTCTACGACATCGGCCTGCACTACGACGCGGCGATCCTTCGCCCCGAGCGCAGTTGGAAGGCGGACGGCGACGTTGGCCGACTCGAACTCCGGTTCGAGTCGGTGGACGACGATGGCGCGGAATGGAATATCGACGACGGCGAATTCGGGGAACTGGTGCTCGGTCTCAGCTCCGAGGTCCCGACGGATCTCACTCTCGAAGTGGGCGCGGCGGAATCCCGGCTGGATCTCGGAGGAGTCCCCCTCTCGGGCCTGGTCTATCGTACGGGAGCGAGCAGCACGGAGATCCGGTTCGATTCGCCGAACCCGGCGCGAATCGGAACCCTCGAACTGGCAGCCGGAGCGGCATCGTTCAATGCTGCAGGGCTTGGAAACGCCCGGTTCGAGGAGCTCGAGTTCGACGGCGCCGTGGGTGACGTGACCCTGGATTTCACGGGAGAGTGGATCGCCGATGCGACGGCGGACATCGCGGTCGGACTCGGGGCGCTCCGTCTCGTGCTGCCTCGCGATGTCGGGGTGCGCCTCGAAAAATCAGGCTTCCTGGCGGGTTTCGATCCCCGCGGGATGGAGAAGGTCGATGGGGGCTGGCAGACGACGAACTTCGAAGCGGCCCCCCACCGACTCCGTATCAAGCTGAAGGCGGCGTTCGGCAAGGTGGACGTGCAGTTCGTGAATTGAGGCGCCCCCGCGGTCAATCGCGCTCGGGGCGCACGAGCACGGGCTCGCCGCGCCGCACCGACAACCTCTCGGCGGCGCTCCCTTCCCGCACCGAGATCTCGAGAGTTCCCGCCGATCCGATCACGGCGACCAGCTGGCCCGGATCCACGCTGGCATAACTGAGTCGCACCCCGGACACCTCCACGCCACCGAGCTCGGTAAGCGCGGAGGGCGAGACCCAGGCTCCCGGAATATCGGTGACGAGATTCCCGAAACGATCCACGTGGGCGACGCGGCCCCGCACGCAGTCGCGGCTCCGACTCGGGCAGCCCAGGTCCAGCAGGCGGAGCGATTCGACCTCGATCGGATCTCCGAAAGAGGCCGGCGACTCTCCGCCGATGATCCGTGCGGCGACCGGGGCGAACAGATCCCGCCCGTGAAAGGTAGAGCTGAGCGAATCAAGCGCGCAGCGACCGGGATCGAGGGCCCAGGCAGCGTCCGGTCCATTCTCGCCCAATGCACGGCTTATGGCCCCGTTGTCCGGACCGACAAACCAGCGTCCGTCCGACTCGATCGCCATCGCCCTCCGGGTTCCGCCGACCCCCGGGTCCACCACGACCAGGTGAACGGTCCCCGCCGGATATCGATGCCATACCCGGGAGAGAATCCACGCCGCCCCTTCCACGTCGCCGGGCGGAATGTCGTGGGCCACATCCACCAGGGTCGCTTCGGGAACCGCCGAAAGGACCACTCCCTTCACTTCGCCCACGTAACCATCCGAGGTCCCGAAGTCGGTGATGAGCGTGACGATCCGCATTCAGCCCGTCTCCTTCTCCAGCGCCTCGACCAGGGACTCCACCCGATCGGCTACAGCCAGCAGGGCCCGGCCTTCCGGAGAGTCGGGGTGTCCGATCACGGTGGGCACCCCGCGGTCCCCCTGCTCCCTAACGGCCATTCCGAGCGGCACCGCTCCGAGGAAAGGGATATCGAGGGAAGCAGCCAGCTCCTCCCCGCCCCCTGAGCCGAACAGGTCATGCACCGTATCGCAGTCGGGGCAGACGAAGCCGCGCATGTTCTCCACCAGTCCGAGCACCGGAACGTCGACGCTCTCGAACATACGGATGCCCTTCAGCACTCCCTGAACCGCGACGTCCTGCGGCGTCGTCACCATGACCGCGCCTGTTACGCTCACGAGCTGCACGAGCGACAGTTGTGCATCGCCCGTGCCCGGCGGCAGGTCGACGATCAGGTAGTCCAGGTCGCCCCAAGCGACCTGGTGAAGGAACTGGCGGACGATCCCCATGATGATCGGTCCCCGCCAGATCGCCGGCGTATCCTCTCCGACCAGGAATCCGAGGCTCATCAGCTTGACCCCGTGCTTTTCGACCGGGATCACCTGTTCGTCCCGCATGCGGGGCTTTTCGTTCGCCCCGAACATCGTGGGAATGTCCGGTCCGTAGATGTCGGCGTCCATGAGGCCCACCTTGAGCCCCGCCCTGGCCCAGGCTGCCGCCAGGTTCGTGGAAACGGTCGATTTGCCGACCCCGCCCTTTCCCGAGCTGACCGCGATCACGTGACGCACGCCCGGAAGCGACTCGGCCTCGCTCGGGTGCCGCGAAGCTTCTTCTCGGCTCACCTGTCCGGGTGAAGGCGGCGTGCGTTCGGCCTGCGGCGGTGCCATCACGGGAAGCGGCCGGCGACCGCTCGTCGGGCGCTCGCGCGGAGACGGTGCGCCGGCTCTCTCTCCCCCGGCCGGCGTTACCGAGACCCGTGAGACGCCGGGCACGCCCATCGCCACCAGCCGGACCGACTCGGCGATTCCCGGATCGTCGCCGGGGCGCAGAGCAACGACAATTCTCGTATCGCCACCCGGCTCGACATCCACGGAACGGATGATCCCGGCGGTGACCACGTCGGTCCCGTCCGACCCGGTCCGCACGCGGGCCAGCCTGTCCATGACGACGTCCTTCAGAGTATGACCATTCATGTCTGCGGTAATCCCGGTGTCGGGGAAAGTCCAAAGTCAGCCGTTGTCGACGGATTCGACGCTGCGGACCTCGGGAATCAGCATTCTGAGTCGCTGTTCGATGCCCGCCTTGAGCGTCAGAGAGGACATCGGACAGGCATAGCAGGCGCCCACCATCCGGATGAGGACGACTCCACTCTTCTCGTTGAAATCCACCAGTTCGATGTCGCCCCCGTCGGCGCGGATCGCCGGGCGGATGGAGGCCAGCACCTCTTCGATGCGGTCGCTCGGAACGGTGGTCGGCGCGTCTTTCATGCGGGTCCGTGGCTGCGTCTTCCCGGGGGCGCCGTGTGCGCCGCCGGCGTCGCAGAAGAAGCTATTCCGGCTGAAGAACACCGTCAATGAAACGCATTCTCAACGAGCGCACAATCCGCCCACCATGCTCGCGACCGTTCTGAATGAAGATCCGGTTTGCGTCGAATCCCGCCGCCAGCACGCCGGCGATGAACAGTCCGGGCACGGGTGTCTCCATCGTGTCCGCGTCATGCTCGGGAACCCCGGAGTTCGGATCGACCGGAGCGCCGAGTGACAGCAGCAGGCCGGGGTCGGGCCGGAAACCGGTCATCGCGAGCACGAAGTCGTTCGGAATCCACTCGCCGGGTCCGGATTCGGGGCTCGGCGCCGGGTCCCCACCCCCATCGGGACGAGCCGTGGCGGGACCGATCCGGACCCGGTCCGTCTCGATCGCGAGAATGCGGCTTTCCCAGCGCACCGCTATTTCACCCGCCTTGACGCGATTGCGGATGTCGGGCAGCACCCATGGCTTCACGCCAGGGTCGAAGTCCTCGAACCGATGGACGAGGGTGACCCGGGCCCCGGCTCTCCAGGTGGACAGCGCCGCGTCGATCGCCGAGTTGCCCGCGCCCACGACGACGACGTCCTGGTCGAAGTAGAGGTGCGGCTCGCGAAAGTAATGGCTGACTTTGGGCAGCTGCTCACCGGGCACTCCCAGTCGATTCGGCGTATCGAAGTAGCCGGTGGCCACGACGAGCGCGTCCGAGCGGTACTCGCCGTCCCCGCCCCGATGTCGCCGCGTACGTAACGTGAAGCCGTCACCCGCTCGCCCGACCGCCGTCACTTCTTCGTATTGTCGAACGTCGAGATCGAAGTGACGTACGATCCGCCGATAGTAGTTGAGTGCCTCCGCTCGCGAAGGCTTGTCGGCGATCGACACGAAAGGAACGCCACCGAGCTCGAGATGGTCGGGCGTGCTGAAGAAGGTCATGTTGAGCGGATACCGCTCGATTGCGCTGACGACCGGTCCCTTGTCCAGCAGCACACAGGAGAAGCCCGCCGCCCGGGCGGCTACTCCCACGGCCAGCCCGCAGGGACCGGCCCCGATCACGATGATCGTCGCACGCTCGCTCACGTCTGACCTTACCTCACGGCTCGAAGGAAATCGTTCTCTCGGAGCGGTGGAACGCCGCCTCCTCATCGAGCGGAAGCTCGACGAGGTCGCCGCCACGCCAGCGGGCATTGAGGTCCCGGTAGTGTGGGCTCATCGGGTTCCCGCTCTGCCCGGTCGGGATCAGGAACCCGGCCCGGATTCCCTCGGGCGCGAGCTCGGCCACGAAGCG
>JARRPA010000119.1:0-5531 GCA_037383305.1 Gemmatimonadota bacterium
GTCGATCCGCCGATGACCACTGCCTGTCCACGGTCGTTGCGTACCACCGACTCGACGGCCAGCTACCAGCCCTCTCCGCGCAGGTAGCCGGTATCGCTCACCTGTCCCCCGGCTTCGACGTAGAACGGGTTCTCCGCGAGCAGGAAAGCCAGATTTCCATTCACGCGGGCGTGCCGAAGCACGCGCGTGTCCACCCGAAGTTGATCGTATCCCACGAATTTCTGCTCGTCATCCGCAGACAATTCACGAGCCAGAGCCAGCGCTTGGTCGGTCGGCGCACCGCGCGATCCGGCCGCGGAGGTTCCCAGCAAGCCCGACAGATCCCTCGATCGGCGGCGCTGTTCTTCGAGCGCCGTCTCGAAGCCCGCGAGATCGACATCGTAGCCGCGTTCGGCCGCCATCAACTCGGTCAGATCGAGCGGAAACCCGAAGGTGTCGTAGAGCTTGAATGCCTCTTCGCCCGAGATCGTCCCGTCTCCCCCTTCCGGCGCGACTTCGTCGAACCGGTGCATCCCCGCCTCGATCGTGGCCAGGAACCGTTCCTCCTCGGCGCGCGTGGTCCGTTCGATGTGCGACCGCCGGGCCGTGAGCTCGGGATAAGTTCCGCTCATCAGGTCGATCACGATCCCGACCAGTCGGTCCATGGTCGGTTCCCGGCGCCCGAGCAGCCATGCGTATCGACCCGCTCTGCGCAGAATTCGGCGCAGGACGTAGCCCCGCCCCTCGTTCGACGGGAAGACGCCGTCCGCCAGCATGAACGCGACCGCGCGAGCATGATCGGCGAGCACCCGGAAGGGCAGACCGGCTTCCCAATCTTCCGGCGCCAGCGAATAGGGGATGCCGATGACTTCCTCCGCCTTCTCGATGATCGGGAGAAAGAGGTCGGTATGGTAGTTCGTTCGGGTGCCCTGGAGACTGGCCGCGATCCGCTCCAGGCCGGCCCCCGTGTCGATCGACGGCTTCGGGAGGGGCGTGTCGCCCGCGGGACCCCGGTCGAACTGCATGAAGACCAGGTTCCAGATCTCCATGAACTCGTCGGCCTCGCCCAGTGCCTCGAATTCCTCCGGAGAGAGAAGTGCGTCGCGCGAGCTCTCCGGCCGCATGTCGTAGTGGATCTCCGAGCAGGGACCGCAGGGACCCGTCTCCCCCATCTGCCAGAAGTTGTCCTTGTCGCCGAGGCGGAGCACCCGCTCCGCCGGAATCGAGGTGAGCTCGGGCCATAGCTCGGCCGCCTCGTCATCCGAGTGGTGCACGGTCGCCCAGAGGCGGTCCGGCTCCAGGCCCAGCTCCTCCGTGACGAATTCCCAGGCGAAACGGATCGCGTCGCGCTTGAAGTAGTCTCCGAAGGAGAAATTGCCGAGCATCTCGAAGAAGGTGTGGTGACGGGCCGTTCGTCCCACCTCTTCGAGATCGTTGTGTTTACCGCTGACGCGGAGACACTTCTGCGAGGTCACCGCTCGGGCGGATGGCCGTTCCTGCTCCCCCACGAACACGCCCTTGAACTGCACCATGCCCGCGTTGGTGAACAGGAGCGTCGGGTCGTCTTCGGGCACCAGAGAACTGCTCGGCAGATGGAGATGCCCCTGCCGTTCGAAGTATTCGATGAATCTATTCCGGATTTCCTTGGATTTCATCTCTTCCGCTTGGATCGGGTCGGATTCATGCCTCACGACGGGCCGATTCGCCACAGCCGTTTAATATGAACCCGACATGCAACCTATACAATCGACGGGACCGGTCGATCCCCGAGGAGATTCAGTCGCGATCCGGTTCCGGCAGGAGGTCATCCACGACCCGGCGAACATCGCCTCTCGCGAATCCCCGGCGCAGAAGCCAGGCCGAGAGTCGGCGACGGGCGACCAGGGGCTCGGCGCGATTCAGCCGCGATGCACGAACTTCGGCGATACCCCGGAGAAGCTCCGACTCGGAGGTGCCGATCTCGTGCAAGGCTGAGGTGATCGCGGCGTCCGCCAGATCCGACGGAATGCCGCGTTCCATGAGTTCGGATCGAAGCCGGTACCGTCCGCGGGGGCGCAGGCGAATCCGGTCTCGCACGAAGGAACGCGCGAAGGCCTCGTCGTCCAGGTATCCCAGTTCCTGGCACCGGTTCGCCGCGCGGCGGATCGCGTCGTCGGGATGGGACTTCCGTCGGAGGTGCCGCTCGAGCTCTTTCCGGCTGCGTGGGCGGTAGGACAGACAATTCAGAGCCGCCTCCAGGGCATCGGCCGCGGCGCCGTCACGGCGAACTGCCTCGAGCTCCCCCTCGCCGAGCACCTGACCGAGGCGAAGCCCGCGCTGCGCCACGAGAGCCGCGGGGAGAGTGCCGAACTCCCGGCCGTCCACCTCCAGGCGGACCCTCGCCCCCCGGCGCTCCGATTCGAGTGTCGTGATCGTGGGCACGACCTGCTATCGGCTCAGGCTTCCGCCACCTCCGCGGACTCCTCCCCTTCCTCCTCCACCGTCTCCGCCTCGGAATCGACGGAGAGGATCCCCAACGCCGCCCGGAGCTTCTGCTCGATCTCGTCGGCGATGTCCGGATTCTCCCTCAGGAACATCTTCGAGTTTTCCCGGCCCTGCCCGAGCCGTACATCATCGCCGTAGGAGTACCATGCACCCGAGCGCTGGACGATTCCGTGCTCCTCCCCGAGGTCCACGAGAATCCCCGATCTGCTGATCCCCTCGTTGAACATGATGTCGAACTCCGCCATGCGGAACGGAGGAGCGCACTTGTTCTTCACGACCTTGACACGGGTCCGGTTGCCCACCTGCTCGTTCCCGTCCTTGATCGAGGCGATCCGACGGATGTCGAGCCTCAGCGAAGAATAGAACTTCAGCGCCCTCCCTCCGCTGGTCGTCTCCGGATTGCCGAACATCACACCGATCTTCTCACGGATCTGGTTGGTGAAGATCACGGCGGCATGAGAGCGGCCGATCGCGCCGGTGAGCTTTCGGAGCGCCTGAGACATCAGCCGTGCCTGCAACCCGACGTGCGAGTCGCCCATCTCGCCTTCGATTTCGGCCCTCGGAACGAGGGCAGCGACGGAATCGACGACGATGACGTCGAGCGCCCCGGAACGGACCAGCACCTCGGCGATCTCCAGCGCCTGCTCTCCCGTATCGGGCTGCGAGACGAGGAGGTTCTCCACGTCCACCCCCAGGCGTTCGGCGTACTGCACATCGAGAGCGTGCTCGGCGTCGATGAAGGCAGCGACTCCGCCACCCTTCTGAGCATTCGCGATCACGTGGAGCGTGAGCGTCGTCTTACCCGACGATTCGGGTCCGAAGATCTCCGTCACCCGGCCCCGCGGAATCCCTCCGACGCCGGTCGCATGGTCCAGGACCAGCGCACCCGTCGAGATCACCGGTGTCTTCACGCGCGCCCGGTCGAGACCGAGTCTCATGATCGCGCCTTTCCCATGCTGCCGTTCGATCTGGTTGATCGCCACGGTGAGGGCCTTCCGCCGTTCCTCGTTGAGCTCCAGAGCCATCGCACAGTCCTCGAATGCAGGGTCGGTTGTCGGTGGAAACAGTATATCGGGCCCCTCCGACTTTCGCAATTTGTTCGGGTGCCTTCGATACGTCGGTCGGGACCCCACCGGGATGAGCCATCGAGTCCACCCTGAACCGGGTCCCTCATCGTGATCTCACCGCCTTGCCCGGGCCGAGGCGCGGGGGCACGATGCAGGGGGCGCAGGCGTTCGGCGACGACCATCCGGGAGACAGACATGCCCGACGACGAGAAGACAGCTTCGAAGGTCATACCCGCCGCGGCGATCGAGGGTCTCGGAGATTTCTATCTCGGACGGCGCTCGGGTGAACCCGGGGCACCGCCTTTCATGTACGACTCCCGAGATCTGACCACGCACGCTGTCGTTCTCGGCATGACGGGCAGCGGCAAGACCGGGCTCTGCATCACGCTGCTGGAGGAAGCGGGACTGGACGGTATTCCCGCGCTGGTCATCGATCCGAAGGGCGACATCGGGAATCTCCTGCTCACCTTTCCCGATCTCGAGGCCGAGGACTTTCGCCCCTGGATCGACGAGTCCGAAGCCGCGAGGAACGGGATTTCTCCGGACGCTCATGCGGAGGCCACGGCGGAGAGGTGGCGGAAGGGCCTGGAGGAATCCGGACAGGACGGCGCACGGATCGCTCGCCTGAGGGCCGCCGTGGACATGCCCATCTACACTCCGGGTGCGAGCCACGGCCTCCCGATTGCGGTGCTTCGCTCGTTCGAAGCCCCCGGTGAAGCGGTCATCTCCGATCCGGATGCCCTGACGGAACGGATCTCGACGGCCGTCTCCGGGCTCCTGGCCCTGGCCGGGGTCGATGCGGACCCGGTTCGAAGCCGCGAGCACATTCTGCTTTCGAAGATCCTCGAGCGCGGATGGACATCCGGTCGTGACTTCGATCTCGGTGCCCTGATCCGGGGCATTCAGTCTCCCGGCTTCGAGCGGATCGGAGTGCTCGACCTCGAGTCGTTCTTCCCCGAACGGGACCGCTTCAAGCTGGCCACCGCGCTGAACAACCTGCTCGCCGCGCCGGGATTCGAAGCCTGGCTGGAGGGCCCCCCGCTCGACATCCCTTCCCTGCTCTGGACGCCGGAAGGTCGGCCGAGAATCGCGATCTTCTCCATCGCGCACCTGGGCGAACCGGAACGGATGTTCTTCGTCACCCTGCTACTCAACGAGCTCCTGGCATGGGCGCGCGCGCAGCCCGGAACATCGTCCCTTCGTGCGCTCCTCTATATCGACGAGGTCCTGGGATACCTGCCTCCCACCCGCAATCCTCCGTCGAAGCCCCCGCTCCTGACACTCCTGAAGCAGGCGAGGGCCTATGGCGTCGGTATCGTCCTCGCCACCCAGAATCCGGTCGATCTCGACTACAAGGGGCTGGGCAACGCGGGCACGTGGTTTCTGGGTCGATTGCAGACGGAACGGGACAAGGAACGGGTGATCGAGGGACTGGAGAGCGCATCGGGTGCGTCGGAGAGCGGTCTGGATCGGAAGCGGATGGATCGTCTTCTCTCGGGCCTCGCCAAGCGTACCTTTCTCGTCGGAAACGTGCACGCCGAATCCCCTCTGCTGGTCCATTCCCGCTGGGCCATGTCCTATCTTCGGGGACCCCTGACCCGCCCGGAGATCCGCCGTCTGATGGCGAACCGGAGAGCGGACCCGGCGATCGTGGCCACGGCGCGCATGATATCGGACACCGTCGGAGGAGGAGCCGGGGAAGAGCGCGCGGAAGCAGAGCAGGGTCCGGTGGTGAAGGGACTGCCCGAGGCCGGCCTGGCGTCCGATCGTCCTGTCGTTCCTCCCGAACTTCGCGAGGTGTTTCTGGCGCCAGCGGGAACGCGTTCCGAAGGCCCTCCCGCGGTGCTGCGGCCCGCCCTGCTCGGCCTGGCGGACCTGCATTACGTCAGGTCGTCGCTCGGTGTCGACTTCTGGGAGAAGGTGGCGATTCTGTCGCCGGCGGGGGAGTCGAGCGAGTCGGATCCCTGGGCCGGGGCGCGTGAGCTGCCCGCGGTACCGGAC
>JARRPA010000120.1:0-7761 GCA_037383305.1 Gemmatimonadota bacterium
AGGAAAAACAGGGAATGACCGCTGAGCTTCTGGAAGATATGAAGACTCAGCGCAAGCTAATGGCGGAGATGCTGACTCAGTCGTTAAAAATCGATCCACAAATCATTGCGGAGTTGATGGATGTCCTCAAGTATCGTTGAAAAGTCGTTTACCAAAGCGCCGAATCAGATCAATCTCGGTGTCAAAGGGATGACCTGCGCTTCCTGTGTGCGGCGTGTCGAGCGAGCGATCGGCAAGCTCCCGGATGACAGCCTTCTCGCCCGGCTTCACGACGATCTCGCAAGCAACGTTCTGATCTCCGATCTCGACGATCCGGAGGCGTGACGCGGAGGCCTCCTCCGCATGGAGTCGTTCAGTTGGTTTCGAAGCGTGTGTTCTGTCCCACGACGGTCGGAGCGCACCGTAACCCAGGCTCGGGAGGTCGTCGTGCTGGAACCCATCGGAGTGGGAGAAGCCGTTCACATCGTCACACGCCGGTGGTTCGAAGATGATGTGCGCCGGCACTTCGCGGGGAAGGTCACAGCGGTCTCGAGGGCGCTGATCCGAGCCGAAGGCTGGGTGTTCGTGTTCCATCGGGGCACGAACGAGTTCATCAGGCGCTCCGATCTTCGCACTCGGATCTTTTCGGTGGCGGACGCGGGCAATATCGTGAACATCCTGCCGGCCGGCGTGGAACCTTCGAACCTGCGATACGAGTTTTCCGACGCAGGTCTGTTTCTCACGGATGGTCTGGACTTCGCGGTCGACATCAACGAGTTCGGGCTCAGCACGTAGCGGGGAGGATGACTCTGGAGCTGACTGACGAGAGGCGAGCCGAGCTCGTGTCGAACCTGCAGACCTTCTTTCACGAGACCTTCGAAGAGGAGGTCAGTCGATTCCGGGCGGAGCAGGTGCTGGATTTCTTCCTCGGTGCCCTCGGACCTCAGGTCTACAACCAGGCGGTTCAGGACGCGCGGACCTTTTTTCAGCGAAAGCTGGATGACCTGGAAGGCGAGGTCTACGAGCCCGAAGGACTTTGACTGGAAGGGATCGAGAGAGCTTGCTGCACATTCTGGTTGATGCCGATGCCTGTCCGGTCAAGAAAGAGGTCTACCGGGTCGCGGCTCGATACGGGCTCGAGGTGACGATCGTAGCGAATTCCCGGATGCGGATCCCGGACGATCCTCAGGTCGAGATCGAAGTCGTGGGGGATGGATTCGACGCGGCCGACGACTGGATCGTGGATCGAGCGGGGTCCGGCGACATCGTGGTCACGGCCGACATCCTTCTGGCCGCCCGTTGCCTGGAGAAGGGGGCTCGAGTCATCGGGCACACGGGAGTGCCGTTCGACGCCGAGAACATCGGCGCGGCCATCGCAACCCGGGAGCTGCTGGCCGAGATCCGCGCGGGTGGGGAGTTCGCCGGCGGTCCGCCTCCGATGGAGAGGCGGGATCGGTCGCGCTTCCTGCAGCGGCTCGACCAGGAGATCCAAGCGATACGGCGGTCAGCGGAGCCATGATCGGCCTGCGCTGGCTCTGCTGGGTGCCATTGATCCTGCTCGGCGTGACGGAGGCCTGGCTGCGCAACTACGACGGCTGGGGCGCCTGGGCGTCGTCTCCGCTGCTGCTCGGGCCGGCGGTTATCAGCTTCGCGATCGTACTGGCCGGGCTCTTCGAGTGCGTGAGGGAGTCGCGTGCGGGGAGACTGAGCCTCCTGGCTCCCCTGTACACGCTGATCGCAGCGCTGCCCCTGATCTGGCTGGCGGTCCGGCGGTACATGATCTGAGCGCGAGAACCGGTGCCGTGTAAAAGGGTAGGGACCGACCCCGCCGTCGGGGATGTGCCGATGTGAATCCAAGCGGAGGAGTCCACGTATGACGCAACCGACGACAAAGGGAAGAGGGAGCCCGGCCGGGGCCGCCAAGGCTGGAATCGGATTCGGCACGGCGCTCGCGATCGCGATCTCCTGGAGCGCGAACCACTCGATCCTGTGGGCGATCGTACACGGTCTGCTGTCGTGGTTCTACGTGATCTACTTCGCGATCAAGTATCAGTAGTCGACTCGACCAGTAGTGCGAGCCCGCAGGCGAACATCGGCAGGGCCAGGAGTGTCAGCGTCAGAAGCTGCGTGGACCATTCGTCCATGCCCCAGGGCCCGAACTGCCAGGAGAAGAGCGCAGCGATCGCGATCAGCACGGATCCCGTGAACGCAGGCCACCGGGTCACGGCCCAGGCACCGAGGAAGAAGGGGCCGATGATGGCGCTGCCGGCCAGAATCCCCAGGATGGTGCCGGCAACGTCGAACGAGCCCGATCCGTCCACGGCCTCGCTGACGATCGTCGCGATTCCGAACAACAGCCAGAACGAGCCGAACGCGAGCAGCACGACTCTCGTCGTCCGCTGCGCGCCCCAGTAGGTGAGAAGCGAGCTGAACAACCAGGTCAGCCACATCAACGCCAGGACGAGACCCAGCCATTCGATCGACACGGCCGCGCCCGCCCCTCCTCGCTCCAGGGCCGAGAGCACGACGACGGCCGCGAGGCCACCAACCAGCCAGGCATGGTATCCCGCCCGATGCGCCGCCTGGCGCTGGAATTCGTCGTGGTCCCGGAGCCACCCGATCTCACGCAGGATGCCCGGACCGAAGGCTCCGATCCCGGCTACGAACAGCAGGCTCTTGTCCACGAGCATCCAGAGTGTCACGCCGACGACGACGAGGGCACCTGCCAGCAATCCCGTCTTCGGGGGACGAAGCTCGTCTGCCCAACGCCTATCCATCGCCGGCCTCCCGATCGATCTCGAACAACTCCTCCACGGACACGCCGAACGTGCTCGCGAGCCGAAGCGCCAGTCCGACCGAAGGGTTGTACTTCCCCTTCTCGATCGAAACGATCGTCTGCCTCGTGACTCCCGCCCGATCCGCCAGTTCCTGCTGCGTCATGTCGTCGAGTCGGCGTCGGTGTCGACGAACGTGATTCCGGACGTGGTCGGAACGTTTCATACCGGGATGTAAATGAAAGTGTACATAATGTCAAGTTTGTTTTACATTGCCTCCGCTCCGGATTGACGAGTCAGGTTGAAACCTCACACCCGGTGAGAGAAGATTGCGACCGGACGATGCCTCAGATGCCGGGCCATCTGTGCCCGCTACCCGTGTAGAGGTCCGCAAGGTGCCAGAAAGAAGATCCTCGGCCGCTCGACCGAGTCGCCATGCCGTTCGTCGGACGTCGCTGAGACTCACCTGCCTCGTCTTCTCGCTCGTTCTGTCGGGCTGCTCGCCGGAACCGACGGACGCGGCGGCGACAGTCGTCGTCGTCCATGGGCTCGGCCGAACGCCACTGTCGATGGCGTTGCTTGCGGAGCGTCTCGAGAGCGCAGGGTACCGAGTGGTGAACTTCGGGTATCCGTCCCGCTCGGAGCCGATCGAAACGTTGGTCGACCGACTGGAGGGCGAACTGCACCGCTGCTGTCCGGGCACGGAGGGCTCGGTTCATTTCGTCACCCATTCGATGGGTGGAGTTCTCGTCCGGGCCCTGCTCGCCCGGGCCGAGCGGCCCCATCATGGCCGGGTCGTGATGCTCAGCCCGCCGAACCAGGGGAGCGAAATCGTCGATTCATTCCAGGACACGCCGGTGCTCCGGGCATTTCTCGGACCGGCCGGAGTCCGCCTCGGGACGGACCCCGATGCGTTCCCCGCGGGACTTCCGCCCGTGGACTTCGAGCTGGGAATCCTCACGGGCGATCGGAGCCTGGATCCGATTGGATCCTGGCTCATTCCGGGGCCCGATGACGGCAAGGTCGCGGTCGCGAACACGAAGGTGGAGGGCGCCGACGATTTCCGGGTCCTTCCCGCCAGCCACACCTTCATCATGAACCGCTCCGATGTCGCGGAGGAGATCGTGCACTTCCTCGAAACGGGGCGTTTTCGACCCCCGGAAGGGGTTTCGAGCCGATTTCTGTACGTGTGGGCCGGAGCGGAGGCGGAAGGGGACCGCGATTTCCTCGCCGTGATCGATGCCGACCCGGAGTCCCGCGCGTACGGGGAGATCATCGCGACCGTCCCGGTCGGCCTCAAGGGCGGCGCGCACCACTCCGAGCACGTGATGCCTCTCGGCGACACGCTGTTCGTGAACTCGTTCACGGCCGGAGAGAGTTTTCTGATCGACCTGTCCGATCCGCACGAGCCGCGCCTGGCCGGTTCGTTCCGGGAGATGGGAGACTTTACGTACCCGCACACGTTCGAGCGGCTTCCCGGCGGCAACGTGCTCGTCACGTTCCAGACAAAAGGTGAGGGCAACGAAGTCGCCGGGGGACTCGTGGAGCTCGACCCGGCCGGACGGCTCGTGCGGAGCGCGGAGGCCGCTGATCCTGCCGACCCGGAACTGCGCGCTTACAGCGTGACCCCGATTCCGGCCATCGATCGAGCCGTGAGTACGACTTCCGACATGCGCATGGAGGCCAGGGGCACATCGTTCCAGCTGTGGCGCCTCAGCGATCTGTCGCTTCTGAAGACGGTTCTGCTCCCGGTGGGGCCATCCGGACACGAGCACCGGGACCCGGCGGAAGTTCGACTGCTGGCGGACAGCACGACCGCGATCCTCACGACCTTCACCTGCTCCATGTACCTCCTGGGTGGGCTAGAGGCAGATGAGCCGAGCGCGGAGCTGGTCCACACGCTTCCTTGGACGACGTACGACACGGACGAGTGCGGAATTCCGATCACCCGGGGCGACTTATGGGTGCAGACCTATGCCCATTCGGACGGGTCCGCCCTCGTGGCTCTCGACATCTCGGATCCGAGGGATCCCGTGGAGGTCGATCGCTTGACGCTGGAGGGCGACTGGTGGCCGCACTGGATCTCGATCGAGCCGGGCGGCGATCGGATCGTGCTGACCAGCGGGCCGGGGGAGACCCTGTATCGCGTGCTGGTCATGCACCTGAATCCCGAGACGGGTAAGCTCGCGCTCGATTCCACGTTTCGCGATCCCGGGTCGGATCGCCCGGGTGTCAGTTTTAACCGGACTTCCTGGCCACACGGGGCCACAGGCCCCGCCCGCCCTCACGGTGCGGTATTTTCGAGGGAGAAGCGGTAGGCGGATCGCCTTCGGAGGGGGGGACCGATTTGGAGAGATTCCGGATACGTGCTGATGAAAGTCGACGTCTTCGGGGAATGCTCCGACAAGCTGCTTCCCGCGTCAGCGGCGGTACCGAAGCGATCTTTCACTTTTTGCCAGGGTTTCAGACGGGGTTCCATGCTCAAGTACCACCACCTGGGAATTCCGACCCGAGAGGTTCGGGCCGGCGAACGCTTTCTGCCGGATTTCGGGATGTACGTCTCGGGATACGAGACGAGTCCCTTCCGGATCGAATGGATGCGATTCGAGCCGGACAGCCCGGTGCCGCCGCTCGTGCAGCAGGTACCTCCCGTGGCGTTCGAGGTCGACGATCTCGAGGCGGCACTCGAAGACCGGAAGGTGCTCATCGCTCCCAACTCTCCGTCGCCGGGCATTCAGGTCGCCTTCGTGGTCGATAAATCACCGTGAAAGCTCTGAGGCTTACCGCCTGGCAGTCCGATCCCGAGATGCAGGAGATTCCCGTACCGGAGCCGGGTCCGGGAGAGGTCCTGATTCGCATCGGAGGAGCCGGAGCCTGTCACTCGGACCTCCATCTGCTGCACGAATGGACGCCCGAGATCATGCCTCCGCTCGCCTCGTGGAAGCTACCCATGACGCTGGGTCACGAGAACGCGGGCTGGATCGAAGCCGGCGACCTGGACGGGTACCCGTACCTTGAACAGGGAGCCCCGGTCGTCGTCTCACTCACCTGGAATTGCGGGGTTTGTGCCTCGTGCCGGGTCGGGGCGACGAACTACTGCGAGGTCACCCAGGAAGCGGGCGGACTGGGATTCGATGGCGGGATGGCCGAGTTCATGGTCGCGCCGATCGAGTCACTCGTGCCGCTGAAGGATCTGGAGCCGTGGATGGCCGCGCCACTCACCGACGCCGCTCTGACGCCCTATCATGCAGTGAAGCGATCGATCCCCCGCCTCACGCCCGATGCGACCGTGGTGGTGATCGGTGTCGGCGGGCTCGGCCACATGGCCGTTCAGCTGTTGCGGGAGATGTGCGCTTCCCGGATCATCGCACTCGACATCGACGAAGACGCGCTCGCGCTCGCAAGCGAAGTCGGCGCCGACATCTGCCTTCCGTCCGATGAAGCGGCGGCGGAGGAGATTCGGAAGGCGACGGGGGGTCTCGGGGCCATGGTGGTGCTCGATTTCGTCGGAATCAATCCGACTCTGGAAACCGCGAGGCAGGCGGCACGCCAGAGGGGGGAGATCGTGATCGTCGGTATCGGTGGCGGGGCACTGCCCGTTCAGTTCGGCGCACTCCCGTATGCGTGCTCCGTGGTTACCACCTATGGCGGCTCGACCGGTGAACTGGCAGAGGTCGTCGCCATGGCGGAGGCGGGGCGAATCTCTCCGCATATCGAGACCTTCGGCCTCGACGAAGCAGCCGACGTCTACGAGCGACTTCACCGGAACGAGATCACGGGCCGCGCGGTCATCCGTCCGTGATGATCTCGCGTCTTGCGGTTTCGATTCTGCTCCTGTTCGCGCTCCGTGGCGCCGCCGCCGCCGCGCAGGAGAGGGGCGAATCTCCCGTGCCGGCGTCCTCGACCCAGATGCTCCTGGTGCTGTCGGATGCGCCCGACGCGCCCTTCGGGACGCTTCGGCGGTTTGAGCGAGGGCCGGGCGGGGGAGCCTGGAGGGCCCTGGGTGACGGGATTCCCGTCGTTCTGGGGAGGAACGGGCTCGGTATCGGAATCGGCCTGCACGACATCGAGTCGGGTCCTGTTCCCGAAAAGCGGGAAGGGGACGGCAAGAGTCCCGCCGGCGTATTCCGGCTCAGCTCGGTATTCGGATTCGCGTCTTCGGACGACGCCGGATATCGGGGAATCCCTTACGTACAGGTCGCGGCTGACCTGGAGTGCGTGGACGACGTGGATTCCGAATACTACAACCGCATCGTGCGACGAGGCGCCGTGACAGAGGTGGACTGGGCGTCTTCGGAGCGAATGCGCGCCGTAGGCGCCGCGTACGAGACCGGGATCGTAGTAGATCACAATGCGGACCCCCCTCAGCGTGGAGGGGGATCCTGCATATTCCTGCACAACTGGACGGGCCCGCAGGATACGACGGCGGGGTGCACGGCGATGGCTCCGGCCGATCTGACGGCGATCGCGCGCTGGATCCGGGCGGATCGCGATCCGGTACTCGTTCAGCTCACGGAGGCAATGTATGCGCGATATAGACAGGCCTGGGGACTTCCGGTCGTCAGCGCCACGGAGGAATGAAGTTCCCATGATCGTGAAGGAGCAGGTCTGTCACCGTGCCGCCGGGCGCAGGTCGATTTCGAGAATGGTCCGCCTGCTGATCGCCGTCACGATCTTCGTCCTGACCGCCGCGGGGCCGACCGTATCGCCGCTGTCGGGTCAGGCCATTCCCGTGTTTCCCGATTCCGATCGTGCTCCCCGGGTTCGTGCGACGGCCCCGACCGTCGAATCGATCTTTCGGGCGTGGGCGGAGAGGGAGCATCTGCCGGGGTTCGCCTACGGCGTCGTCCTCGATGGTGAGCTGGTCTACGCGGAGGGCTTCGGAATGGCGAATCTGGAGCGGGATCTCACGGCGAGTCCCGAGACGCTGTTCCGGATCGCCTCGATGAGCAAGAGCTTCACGGCGATGTCGATTCTGCAGCTTCGCGACGCGGGAAAGCTCCGACTC
>JARRPA010000121.1:0-5497 GCA_037383305.1 Gemmatimonadota bacterium
TGGGCGTGGCTGCGCTCGGAACGACGGCCCGCGCGGCACAGATTCAGCTTCTGCAGGCCGAGCGCTGGCGCCAGCGATCCGAGGTTCAGACGGAGACGCACGACACCCTGCCGGCTGCGCGCGGAGGGATTTTCGATCGACACGGAAGGCCCCTGGCCGTGTCGATCGAGGCGTTCGACGCCTTCTTCGCCGCCTCTGAAAGCCGTGACCGGGACAGCGACATCCATGCGATCGCGACGATTGCCGGGCTGGACCCGGCTTCGGAGCGGCGTCTCCGGGAAGCCACCCGGGGCTGGACCTCGATCGGCCGCGTCGACGGGAGAATTCGGGCGCTGCTAGAAGAGACCATCAGGTCCGGTGTGTACTTCACGCCCGTGGTCACGCGGGCCTATCCCGAGGGCGACCTGGCGCGAACCCTGCTCGGAAGCGTGAACGAGAGCGGACGAGGGCGCTCGGGTCTCGAGCTGCTCTTCGACAGCCTGCTGGTCGGGACCGAGGGCCGAGCGGTCTGGAAAGTCGACGCCCGCGGAGAACGCTATCCGGTACCGGAGGCCGGACTCTCTCTGCCGAGACCGGGCCTCGACGTGTACCTGACGATCGATCTCGAGCTGCAGGCGATCGCAGAGCAGGCCCTCGAGCGGGCGCTGTCCGAAACCGGGTCGTCGGGCGGCGACGTGCTGATGACAGACCCGCGGACCGGGGAAGTGCTGGCCGTGGCCAGCCGGCGGGGCGCTCGAAACTTCGGGATTCCAGCCTTCACCGATCCGTACGAGCCCGGCTCTACCGTGAAACCTTTCCTGATTGCGACCCTGCTCCAGGAGGATCTCGCGGGTCTCGACGAGCGGGTGGACGTGGAGAACGGAGAGTGGCGCACGGCGCACCGCACGATCCGGGACGTGCACGGCTACGACTCCCTGTCGGTTGCCGAGATCCTGCTGCACTCGAGCAACATCGGGGCGGCGAAGCTGGCGGCACGGATGGATCGCGGCCTGCAGTACGCCTATCTGCGGGACTTCGGCTTCGGCACACCGACCGGGGTGCGGGTGCCCTCGGAGTCCGCCGGTCTATTGCGCCGGCCTGCCGAGTGGTCCGCCGTCAGCCAGGCTTCGCTCGCCTTCGGTTACGAGATCCTGACCACCTCTGCGCAGCTGGCTGCGGCGTATGGCGCACTCGCCAATGGAGGCGTTCTGATGCGGCCCGCTCTGATCCGGGAGGTGCGATCTCCGGAGGGCGATACGAGATGGCGATCGGAGCCGGAGCCGGTGCGTCGGGTGATTCGCGATGACGTCGCGGACCGGGTGACGGAAATTCTCACCTGGGTCGTGAGCGAGGAAGGCACGGGACATCGGGCGGCCCTCGAGACGATCGCGATCGCCGGGAAGACGGGCACTGCCAGAATCGCATCCAATGGCGGATACTCGGAGCGCAGATACGCGGCGTCCTTCGTCGGATTCGCTCCGGCCGCCGATCCGAAGCTCGTGATTCTCACCAAGCTGGAAGACCCGAAAGGGCAGTACTACGGGGGAGGCATCGCGGCTCCGGTAAGTCGGAGCGTCCTCCAGGCGATGCTCGCCGGAGAAGACGCCGGCCTGCTCGATGACAGCCGGAGGTCTGCCAGCGGGACCTCTTCCTTCGCGGCGGCCGGCGTTCTCGGGCTGGACTGGATGCGCCGTGAGCATCCCACGTCGCCGCCCGAGGACCGTGGCCTCAGGAGCGGTGGATCAATCCGTGGGGAGTCTGCTCCGCCAATCTTCCGGTTCGTCACCGACGATGGCGCGGGCGCTCCCCGGCAAGGAGCCTCCGCCGAGGATCGCGAATCGATCGAAATCGTGGTTCCCGACGTGACCGGAATGGACCTTCGGGCGGCCGTGGGCAGGCTGTACCGGGCCGGACTCAACGTGGAACTGCATGGAAGCGGCGAGGTGGTCGAACAGATTCCGGCACCCGGAATCAAGGCGGTGCGGGGTGCCAGTGTCATTCTCCGCTGAGACGGAGCTACACCCGAGGACGCGGACGGGAGGCTCGTGCGGGACGCAGCAGGTGATCGGTAGCGCCGAGGTGGAGCGAAGGCTCCGCGACGCGGGTCTCGAAGTGATCCGGGAGGGGACTCCGCCGCCCGGCTTCACCGCCTTTCGGATCGATTCCCGGTCCGTGCAGCCGGGCGATCTGTTCTGCGCGATCCCGGGCACCCGGGTGGACGGTCATTCCTTCCTCGATCAGGTCGCGTCCGCCGGGGCGGCCGGCGCGATCGTCGAGCGGGCGGGGGACGCCCGCGGCCTTCCCCGCTTCATCGTCTCCGATACGCGCGTCGCCGCCGCGCATCTGGCCGAACTCTTCGAGGGCGACCCCGCGGGCGATCTCACGTTCGCCGGGATCACCGGCACCAACGGCAAGACCACCACGGCCCTCCTTCTCCGGCATCTGATGTCCGGGAGCACGCCGAGCGCTGCCGTCGGTACCCTCGGGACCGTGTATCCGGACGGAACTCTGGGGGCCGGTCGCCTGACGACGCCCGACCCGCTGACTCTGTCGGCGACCTTCCGGGCCCTCGTGGACGAAGGTGTACGATTCGTCGCAATGGAGGTCTCGTCCCACGCGCTCGAACAGCATCGCGCGGACGCGATTCGCTTCGAGGTGGCGGTATTCACGAATCTGACCCGCGACCACCTCGACTATCACGTAGACATGGAGAGGTATCGAGAGGCAAAGCTCCGGCTGGTGGGCCTGCTGCGGGAGCAGGGGGCCTGCGCCGTCAACGCGGACGAGCCGGCCTGGGACGCCAATGCTTTCGGAGCCGTGCGTACGGTGAGATTCGGCTTCGCGCCATCGGCCGACGTGCGAGCCGAAGAGCCCCGTTTCGTGCCCGGCGGCAGCGAGTGGGAATTGCTCACGCCGGAAGGCCGGTCGGAGGTGCGCCTGCCGCTGGTCGGGTCTTTCAACATATCGAACGCCCTCGCGGCCGCCGCGGCGGCACACCTGATGGGAATCGGACCCGCAGAGATCGCACGGGGCCTCTCCTCGGCGCCCCAGATTCCGGGGCGAATGGAGGCGCTCGCGCGTCGGCCGGTTCTCGTGGTTCGAGACTATGCCCACACGCCGGATGCTCTGGAGCGAGCGCTCGAGGCGCTTCGGCCCTCCGTACGCGGTCGCCTGATCGTGGTATTCGGGTGCGGCGGCGACAGGGATCCGGGCAAACGTCCGGACATGGGCCGGATCGGCGTCTCGGGCTCCGACTACGCGATCATCACGTCCGACAATCCCCGCACGGAAGACCCGACCGCGATCGTTCAGGACACGATCGCCGGACTTCCGTCCGGTGAGTGGGAAGCGATCGTCGACCGCCGGGAAGCGATTCGTCGAGCACTCGAGCTGGCCGGTGCGGACGATGGCGTGCTCCTGGCCGGAAAGGGGCACGAGACCTACCAGGAGGTCGGCGAAGAGCGCCAGCCGTTCGACGAGTCCGTCGTGGTCGCAGAACTGCTGGCGCAAAGGGAAGGTCGAGAATGAGCGCCCGATTCGACGGACATGAAGTCCGACGGGCGCTCGGATTGCCACCCTCCCCGGATCGCATCCGATTCGAATCGGTGTCCACGGACACCCGGGAGCTTCGGAAGGGTGCCCTGTTCGTGGCACTGTCGGGTGATCGATTCGATGGATTCGACTATCTCGATCGCGCCGCGAAGAAAGGCGCCCTCGGCGCGGTCGTACCCGAGGGGCGGCCATTGCCGGCACTGGATCTCCGGTGGTTCCGGGTGCCTGATACGACGCGTTCGCTGGGAGATCTCGCCCGGGCGTACCGGCGCCGATGCGGCGCGAGGGTGATCGGCGTCACCGGCAGCAGCGGCAAGACGACGGTCAAGGAGATGCTGGCGTGCGCCATCGGCAGCGAGCACCGGGTGCATGCGACCGATGGGAATTTCAACAACCTCATCGGCGTCCCGCTGACGATACTGGCCGCAGCCCCGGATGCGGAGGTCTGGGTCCTCGAGATGGGCAGCAACGCGCCGGGCGAGATCGCGCGTCTGGCCGCGATCGCGGAGCCCGACGATGCGCTCGTCACAACGATCGGCGCAGCCCATCTGGAGGGATTCGGCGACGAATCCGGTGTGCTCCGGGAAAAGCTCGCCCTCGTTCGCTCCGCGAGGCCGGCCGGAAGCGTCATCGTCGGTGAGAGACCGTCTCTGCTCGGTCGATCCGCCCGCGAGATCCGCGCCGATGCCCGGGTCGCGGGACTCGGCGAGGACGCCGACTGGCGGCCGGACCGCTGGGGAATGGAAGCGAAAGACGCCTGGTTCGAGCGGAGCGGAACGAGATACGCGGTGCCCGCCGGTGGGGAACACCATCTACGCGACGCCATTCTCGCTGCGGCCATGGCGGACTCGATCGGTGTGTCGGCCGCGGCCGTCGCGAAAGGGCTCGAAGCGTATCGCCCGGTCGGGATGCGCGGCGCGCTCCGCCAGCTCGGCAAACTGACGATCGTCGCCGACTGCTACAACGCGAACCCGGAGTCTTTCGCCGCGGCGATCGACTATTGCGTACGAGCGTTTCCCGGCCGGCGGCTGACGGCGGTCGTCGGATCGATGCTGGAGCTGGGCTCCCACTCCGACACGGCCCACGATCAGGTGGCGCGATCCCTCCTCGAGGCCGGGAGTTTCGGAGCTTCTCTCCGCACGTCGCGCCGGCCGCCCGAGCAAGATGAGCACCTTGCCGCGATCGGTCATGGCTCCTCGTTCGCGGTCGTTGCTGAAGCTGGTGTCGGCCGCCTCGACCCTGAGATCGAAGGCCTCCTTGAACTCGTTGAGCGGGGTCTCCAGATTCGGGTCCCGCTTCGCCCAGAAGAGATCGATGAACTGCTCCGCCTGAGCGGGCGTGTCGACCTTCTTCCACTGCTTCCGCTCTTTCCTCGTGATGAGGTAGCCGGGGGGCCCTTCGAAGTAGTCCCGCCAGTTGTCGGGCAGCGCAGAGAAGCCGATGCCAGCGGAGAGCGTGATGACGGCGAAGGCGATCAAGGGACGAGTTCTCATCGAACACTCCGTTCCAGGGTATGGGAGCCCGGCCGACCGGCCGACCACCGTGGGCCCAAGGCCACAGGGGCGACCCGCCGCGCACGGCGCCGCATTGTACCCTCGCCGGGGGCCGCCGGTCACATCTCCTCGACGAGGTCCGGGATCCGACCCCGGCCGACGTCGTCGAGGAGCTGCTCGCCGAGGACCGTACTGCGCGCGGCCGACTCGTACCACCTCGCGATCCGCTCCTCGGGTCGGTCCACGAGGCGAACGAAGTCGTCCCGGGTCGGAATCCGGCCTCCGGGCAACGATGCCACGAACTCCGGGGCCGGGAACACCTGGAGGACCGGTGCGAGGGCTGCGGAGCTCGGTCGCCGCCCCTGGAGGGAGCGATCGAACCAGTTGGGCACGATCCGGCGCTGGAAGTGGGGAAGGAGCACGATGCCTTCCCCGGGCGCCAGGTATCGCTGGTTGAGGTGATAGTCCGCGAG
>JARRPA010000122.1:0-5483 GCA_037383305.1 Gemmatimonadota bacterium
CAGCATATCGCGAACGGCAGTCGGCCACCACGGCGAGCGCCCGCGCCATCTTGACCGCGATGCGCTTCCTCAAGACCTTCGACGCATGAAATCCGCCTCTCGATGGCTCCCTTTCGTGATCGCGCGTCCGCTCACCGTCCTGTTCGCGGCACTGGGTGTCTGGCAGATTCAGCGATTGGGAGATCGGCGCGCCGCGAACGAGGCGCTCGCAGCGCGATTCGATCAACCGCCGCTCGAGCTGGGAGCGGATGCAGGCGAGAGTGACCTGAGAGCCCCGGACCTGACGGGACGCCGCGTTCGCGTCGACGGACGATGGGCCCCGGAAGGCGAGCTGGTGGTCCGAGGCCAGGCCTGGCTCGGCACGCCGGGTGTGACGGTCCTCACGCCTCTGCTCACCGACTCCGCCCACGCGGTCCTCGTGCTGAGGGGCTGGCTGCCGGCCGCGGACGGACTGGCCGCGGACCTGTCAGCCGCGGGGGTTCGCGAAGAGGCGGGGAGAGTGTCCGTGCAGGGCCTCGCCCTCGAGGGGCAGGCGCCGTCCGGTCTGCCGGTCCGCGAGGGCGCCTACCCGGACCGCACCCGACCGGTTCTCGGGACGATCGACATCGCGGCGGCCGACTCGATCCTTCCCTGGTCGCTGTCGCCTTTCTACATCCAGCTTCTCCCGGACTCGACCGCGGATTCCGGGCTGCGTGGGGAGGCTCCGCTCCCGCTTCCGCCGCCGCCGCTCACCGACGGCCCGCACGCGCTGTACGCCTTCCAGTGGTTCGGATTCGCCCTCATCGCGCTCGCCGGTGCGTTTTTGCTGCCGAAGGCGGGTCGACGCGCGAGTGTGGGTCCGGCGCCAGCCGAGGGACCGACGAGCGCGCAGGTTCCTGCCGGCGAGCGAGGCCCTTCTCCCGGAAACGGAGTTCAGCGATGAGTCATCGTAAGTGGAACGACCGCGCGGGCCGGCCCTGGCAGGTGAAGCCGCTCTCCCGGGCGGAGTGGGAGTTCGAGCCGCTGCCGGGCAACGACGGACGAGCCCGAAGAGCCCGGGCACCCACCTGGCAGGAGGACCCGTTCGAGCTCAGCAACGAAGAGCTCCAGCGGCTGTTCGACGCCGCACCTGACCCGGATCGACCGAGGCCTCCTTCTCCCTTCGGGGACTGAGGCTGCGGAGTCGGGAGCCCCTTCCCGCTCCCCCGTTGCGTCCCACCCTGTGCCACATTGACACATATAGGGTCGCGATGGGACATTGTTGCCACGGCCCTCCGGGAGCGAGGCCCGCGATCACCCCCCTCCGGACAGTGGTAAAGACCAGCAATTTCAATATGATAGGTGGGCCGCACCCACGTGTCCCCGGCCTGGGCCGTTCTGGCACAGATCACGCAGGGGAGCGGCGGGACGCCGTGCGTTCGCGGAGTGCGACCCGGGCGGTTCGCACCTTCCGCTTCCGAAAAGTCGTGGAGAGAACATGCGGGACGACAAACCGAAGAGCGACGTATCTCCCAGGGTACTGGTCGTCGAGGACGAGGAGAACGTCCGAGACCTCCTTCTCGAGGTGCTGGCCGAGAACGGATACCGGGTGGAGGCGGTCCGTACGGGGGAAGAGGGACTCCGGCAGCTGGATTCTCAGCTGTACGATCTCGTGCTGCTCGACCTGAATCTGCCGGGAATGCACGGTCTCAACGTCCTGGGCGCCGGTCCGGCCCTGCAGACCGACGCGCAGTTCATCGTCATGACGGCATTCGGCTCGATCGACAGTGCGGTCGAAGCGATGAAGCTCGGCGCCGTGGATTTCATCAAGAAGCCGTTCCGCACCGAGGAGCTGCTGCACGTTCTCACACGAGCGATGGAAGAGCTGGAGCTGAAGCGTGTGGTCGCCCAGCTGCGCAGTCAGTCGAGTGCCGGTGTCCGGTCGTATCTGGTCGGCAAGTCGCAGGCGATGCAGCGGGTCTTCGGGCTGGTCGAACGCGTCGCCCCGACGCGGGCGAACGTGCTGATCGGCGGCGATACGGGAACCGGAAAGGAACTCGTGGCGCGAGCCGTCCACGATCTCTCGGGCCGCAGTCGACGACCCTTCGTCGCGATCAACTGCTCCGCCCTGCCCGAGACGCTGCTCGAGTCCGAGCTGTTCGGGCACATGAAGGGATCGTTCACCGGTGCCGTGCAATCGAAGCGGGGACTGTTCGAGGAGGCTCAGGGGGGCTCGATCTTCCTCGATGAGATCAGCACCGTGTCCGAAGGCGTTCAGATCAAGCTGCTTCGCGTGCTCCAGGACCGGAAGGTCACGCGGGTGGGAGGTCGGGAGCCGATCACCGTGGATTTTCGGCTGATCGCGGCCACGAACCGGGATCTCGGCGAGATGGTCGAGGCCGGCGAGTTCCGTGAAGATCTCTTCTATCGACTGAACGTCTTCCCCATTCGCGTGCCGCCGCTTCGGGAGCGCCGGGACGACATTCCGCTTCTCGCTCAGCATTTCCGGCAGCGCTTCGCCGAGGAGAACGGCCTCGAGCCGCCGGAGATCCCGCCGAAGACGATGGCCCGACTCATGGCCTACGATTGGCCGGGCAATGTGCGGGAGCTCGAGAATTTCGTGGAGCGCGCCGTGATCATGCACGCCGGGGCCCGCGCGATCCCGTTCGAACCGCCGGGACAGCGTCCGGATCCGGAGCGCAACCTCCTGAGTCGCGCGCGCGAAGAGCAGTGGGACCTGGAGAGGCTGGAGCGCGAATACATTCTCGACATGCTCGAGCAGACGCAGTGGCACCAGAGTTCGGCGGCCGAGGCGCTCGGTATCAGCCGGCGCACGCTGTATCGGAAGTTGAAACGGTACCGGGAGCAGGGGATCCTTCCCGAACCGGCCCACGTGGCGCTGCGATAGCGCGGAGCGTCAGCCGATCCAGCCGCTCCGCTGTTCGGGAACTCGACCGTGAGGCAGCCAGAGCGTGAAGATCGAGCCCTGGCCGATCTCTGAGGTCACGGTGAGCGCGCCACCCATGTGCTCGGCCAACCGTCGGGACAGCGTGAGCCCGATCCCCATCCCGCGTCGTTCGCGGGTGGAGGCTCGTACCCACTCCCCGAAGATCCGCTCGAGGTCCTCGGGCTCGATGCCGGGTCCCTGGTCCTCGACCTCGATCGCCACCCAGCGCTCGGCTCTTCCCTCCACAGCCGGCCCGCCGGCCGGAGGTCCCTCGGCATCGATCCTCGCGCGCACGTCGACGGTCGTCCCGTCAGGCGAGAACTTGAGCGCGTTGTTGACCAGGTTCGTCACCACCTGAAGGACCCGGTCCGGGTCCGCCACGACACGAAGCGTCGAAGGAGTCCGGCGCAGCTGGAGTTTCTGGTCTTTCTTGTCGGCCTCCGGGCGCATTCCGTCGACCGCGGCCCGCAGCAGATCGTTGACCACGATCACCCGTGACCATGTCTCGAGCCGCCCCTGGCCAATGTTCTCGAGATCCAGCACGTCCTGAACGAGCCGCATGGCGTGCTCGCTCCCCCGTCCGATCTTCTCGGCGATCTCGCCACACTCTCCGTCCGTGCGCTTCAGCAGCCTCTCGGACCACATCAGGACGCCGCTGCAGGCGTTGCGGAGGTCGTGGTTGACGAATGCGTAGAATCGGTCGCGCTGCTGCTGCGTCGCTCGAAGCTCTTCCAGCAGGCGCTGGAGGGTCCGGAACTGTCGCGCATTCTCGATCGACACGGCCGCGTGAGCCGCCAGCATGGAGACGATCGCCTCGTCCCCGTCCGTGAAGCCCCCGGCTCCCTGCTTGTTGGTCAGGTACAGGTTGCCGAAGACGCGATCGGCGATCCGTATCGGAACGCCGAGAAAGGACCCCATGTCGGGATGACCCGAAGGCATGCCGGCGGATCGGGGATCCTGGTTCACGTCTTCGACCCGGATCACGGAGCGCGAGTGAATCACGGCGCCCAGCAGCCCTTTGCCCACCGGCATCGACGCGATCCGCTCGGCCTCCTCGTCCGGCATTCCGCTCGTGATGAACATCTCGAGCCGATCCCCGTCGGCGTGCAGCACACCGAGCGCCCCGTATTCGGCCCCGGTCAGCTCGCGGGCCTTCTCGGTGACCGTCTGCAGTACGGCATCCAGTTCCAGGTCGCGGGATACCTCCACTTCGGCGGCGTGCAGGCTCTTCAGCAACGAGACCTGGTCCTCGGTCTCCGCCCGGCGGACGTCGCTCACTTCCGCCTTCAGGGTCTCGGCCTCGAACATCCGCGCGTTCTGGATGGCGAGCCCGGCGAGGTGACCGAACGATGCGAGAAGCTGAGACTCGTCCCGCAGCAGCTCAACCTCGTCGGCGCTCGTGATGACGCCGAGTGTCCCATATCCTCCGTCGCGCGCCCGAAGCGGAACGATCAGCACCCCCGCGGGCGTTCCGGCTTCGAGGCCGGCACCGGTGAATGACGGCTCGTTCGGAACGGTCTCCAGGATTACGGGCCCGCCCCGATCGATCGCCTCCCCGCTCGAGGTGCCCTCCGGCGCATACCGCTGTCCCATCGACGCCTCGAGCGAGCCGGTGGCGGAAGACACGACGAGGTGGCCATCGGACGGATCGAGGATCTGCACGCTCGCTCCGGCGCCCCCGAAGAGGTCCTGCGTCTGTACGGTAACGATCCCGAGGATTTCGGTGAGGTCGAGCGTCTCCAGCATCGAACTCGCCGCATCGCACAGTTCGGCGATGCGGCCGGTCTCGATCAGTCGCTCCTGCTTCGTGTCGCCGGCGCCCTGCAAGACCACTCCTCAGGTGGCGGTCCCGATGCGGCCGATCCGGTTCGGATTCGGCCGTGCGTCCGCTCGGGACAATATTTCACATGGGGTGACGCGGCGCCAGATGATGAACGGGATCCGAACGGAGAATCGGGGGGTCCGCTGGGACACAGAGTCCCGAAACCCGCGAGACCTCGATCCGGAGTGGGACGGTCAGTCTCCGATTCGGTGTCCTGGAGGTCGCAAGCCCACCGGCTTCCCGAACAGTTCCGCATAGAGAACGGCACGCTCGAGCGGCGGCGACATTTCTGCGAACAGGAGCTGCGCCTCAATCGCCGGCTCGCGCCGGCCCTCTACGAAGACGTCGTGCCGATCGTCGAGGGCCCCGACGGCCCGAGATTCGGCGGCGAGGGTCACGTGGTGGAATATGCGGTCCGCATGCGGCGATTCGACCAGTCCGCCCAACTCGATCGCCAGCTGGAGGCCGGCAGGTTGACGCCGGAGGACATGGACGAGGTGGCGGCGCACATTGCGAAGTTCCATTCGGCGGCGGCCGTCGCGCCGGCCGACTCGGACTGGGGCAGGCCCGCCGCGGTCCGGGGACCCGTGGAGGCCAATTTCAAGACCCTGCGACCCGCGCTGTCGGGCACGCGCCTCGCCGCCACCCTCGGGCGGCTGGAGGGCTGGGCGGAGGAACGCGCCGACGCGCTGGCGCCGGCCTTCGACAGCCGCCGCGAAGCCGGTCGCGTGCGGGAGTGCCACGGGGACCTGCACC
>JARRPA010000123.1:0-5462 GCA_037383305.1 Gemmatimonadota bacterium
CCGGCTTCGGACCCCCGGCCGTCTCGCCACGCCCCGAACAGTCCGGTGGTGGCCTCGGGGGCGAGGAGACCGACCGCCACGATTCCCCCGACTGCACCGATCTCCAGACCCGAATAGAGGTGAGTGCCGGCTCCGACGAGCACGGCAGCCCTGTCTGCGCAGGCGGAACACAGCGCGCCGAGACCGTGCATGTCACCCGACGAGTCCTTGATTCCGATGATGTTCTCGTGCCCGGCCAGTTCGGCGACGAGGTCCGGCTCCTGTCCCACCGGAACGAACTTCGGCACGTGATACATCACGTTGGGAAAGGGAGAGGCGTCGGCCACCTCGAGAAAGTGGACGCGCAGGGCCTCGGGCGTCATCCGGCCCCGGTAGTAGGAGGGCGGCTTTACGAGCACCGCCTCAGCGCCGGCGGCGGCCGCCTCGCGCCCCAGTCGGATCGTCGCCCGGGTGGATTCGAGACCCGTGCCGGTGAGCACCGCGGCAGAATCCGCGACCGTGTCCCGCGCGCGCGCCGTGAGAGCCACGATCTCCGATTCATCCAGCAGCGGCGCCTCGCCGGTCGACCCGGCAATGACGTATCCGGCGATCGGCCACTGCCCCCAGGAGCCGAGGTTGCGTGCGAATCCTGCGAGATCCAGCTCGCCGCGGCCGGCGTCGAAGGGAGTGGTGACCGGAAGGTAGACGCCCTCGAGCTTCATACGCCCCGCGCCTCGCCTGTCGGCGGGACTTCGCCCAGCCGGCCTCTCTGATCGGAGAGCGTCTGCATGATCAGCTCGAAATCGCTCGGACTCGTCGCCGCCGCCTTCGCCACCTCGTACTCGACGAGATCCATCTCGACGAGACTCTCGAGGTGCTGCTGGAAGGTCTGGGTGCCGTACGCCGAACTTCCCTGCTCGGTCAGCTCGAGGATCTCTTCGCTCGGTTTCCCGTGCAGGATGCAGTCCCGCACCGCCCCCGTGATCCGAACCACTTCGATGGCCGGAATCAAACGGTCGGAGTTCTTTCTCGGCAGCAGTTTCTGCGCGATCACAGCTCGCAGGGTATCGGCCACGCGCATGCGGCCGATCTCCCGCTCGTCTTCGGGAAACGCGGTGATCATCTGACTCAGGGCGCCGAGGGAGGAGGGGGAATGCAGGGTCGAGATCACGAGTTGTCCTAGCTCGGCAGCCCGGATCGCGGTCTCCATGGTCTCGCGGTCACGCATCTCCCCGATCAGGATCACGTCGGCATCCTGGCGCAGTGCTGCGCGCAGTCCGCTGCGGAAGGAGTCGGTGTCCACTCCGACCTCCCGCTGGGTCACCGTGCTCTGGTCGTCGTCGTGCAGGTACTCGATCGGGTCTTCCAGGGTGACGACGTGCTTCTTCAGACTCTGATTGATCCGCCCGATCATGGCCGCCTGCGTCGTGCTCTTGCCCGATCCGACGGCTCCGGTGACGATGACCAGTCCGTGCTTCAGCTCGGCGATCTCCCCGAGGACCGGGGGCAGATAGAGCTCCTCCAGAGTGGGAACACTCCAGGGGATCACGCGCATGACGATCATGTGCGCCCCCCTCTGCCTGAGAATGTTGATCCGGAAGCGACCGACGCCGGCGAGTTCCCAGGAAGTGTCATAGTCCGTGAGCTGGTCGATCCGCTCCCGGTCGCGCTCCGTCGGGATGAGCTGCAGTGCGATCTTCCGGGTCTCATCGGGTGTAAACACCTGACTCGACAGCTTCACGACCTTTCCATCGATCCGGGCCCGGAAGACGTCTCCCGCCTTGATGTGTAGGACGCTCGCGCCGCGATCGACGGCCGCCTTCACGAGTCGCTGCACTAGTAGCCGCGCTCCTTGTCGACCTGGTTGACGAGCGGCTCGCCCGCCCGCCAGCTCGCGAAATTCCGGAGCATCAGATCGCCCTGCCGGTCCCAGTAGCGGGGACTGACCGACCCCGCGTGCGGCGTGAACAGAACATTGCCGTGCTCGCGGAGAGGGCTGTCGGGAGGAAGCGGCTCGGTCCGGAACACATCGAGCGCCGCCCCGCGGAGATCTCCGGTGCCGAGGGAATCGGAGAGCGCCGCCTCGTCCACGATGCCACCCCGGGAGAGGTTCATCAAGACGGCGCCGGGACGCATGAGGGCCAACTCGTCCCTCCCGATCAGAAACCGTGTCTCATCGGTTTCGGGAAGCGCCAGTACCACGTGGTCCGCCCCGGCGAGCGCCTCCGGAAGCCCCTCCGGCCCGAGCTCGCGGTCCACCTCGGGAAGCTTCGTGCGACCGGCGCGCGCGCGGACCGCGATCACCCGCATGCCGAGTGCCTTCGCCCGCATCCCGATCGCCCGACCGATCCCGCCGTAGCCCACGACCGCGACCGTGCTTCCCGCCAGCTCCCGGAGCGGACTCGATTCCCCGGCCATCTCCGCGTAGGGCCAGTCGCCCTCGGGCAGGGCTCGAACCGAGATGTCGAAGCCGCGGGAGAAGTGCAGCATCGCGCCGATCGCCCACTCCGCCAGCGGATCCGCATAGATCCCGGCGGAGTTGGTCATCACCACACCGCGGTCCCGCATCCCGGCCCGGAGGCTGCCACCCACTCCCGCCGCCCCGGAATGAAACCAGCGGAGCCCGGTGGCCGCATCCAGCAGCTCGCGGGTGATCCCGTAGCCGAAGTAGACCTCCGCGCCCCCGATCGCGGCGACCACCGCTTCGGGCGCCCGGTCCGGCCCATCACCGCCGGCATCGGCGGAGACCCGGATCGCCCGCACCCGCCACTCCTCGCCACCCTCCGCCACGAATCGGTCGACCAGCGCGTCGGGGATCCGCCAGGCGGGGTAACGATCCGAGTGCATCCAGATGAGGAGGGTGCGGCGCGATCCGTCCGTGTCAGCCATGCGCGGAGAAATCCAGGCCCATTCGCTCATATGCTTCGCCCAGCGTCGCGCGGGCGATCCGTCTGGCGCGTGCGGCGCCGTCCGCGAGGATCTCGTGCACCCGGTCCGGATGGGCCCGGAGCTCACGGGACCGCTCGCGGATCGGGGCCAGGGTCTCCGAGATCCCCGTGGCCAGCTTCCGCTTGCAGTCCACGCATCCGATCGTCGCCGTCTGGCACCGGACCTCGATCTCCTCTCGCTCCTCCGGATCCGTGAAGAATTCATGCAGCGCGAAGACGTTGCAGACGTTGGGATTGCCCGGGTCGTTCTTCCGGACCCGTGCCGGATCGGTGACCGCGGTTCGAACCGCGGCCCAGATCTCTTCGGGCTCGCCGAGCATCGGGATCGTATTCTCCTGGGACTTGGACATCTTCGACACGCCGTCGAGACCCAGGATCCGCTTCCCTCCCCCGATCATCGGCTGAGGCTCGGGAAAGTACTCCCCGAACCGGCTGTTCCACTTCCGGGCGATCTCCCGGGTGAACTCGAGATGCTGGCGCTGGTCCTCGCCGACCGGCACCAGTTCGGCGTGGTAGAGCAGGATGTCCGCCGCCTGAAGAATCGGATAGTTCAGAAGACCGGCGCTCACCATCTCGGCCCGCTCCGACTTCTCCTTGAACTGCGTCATCCGGCTGAGCTCACCGAGCGGCGTCACCGTATTGAACAGCCACTCGAGCTGTGCGTGTTCGGGCACCGCCGACTGCACGAACAGGATGCACTTCTCGGGGTCGAGTCCCGCCGCCAGCAGGCCCACCGCCATGTCGAATACCCGCTGCTTCAGCGCGGGCGGTTCGTAGGGCACCGTTATGGCGTGCAGATCCACGATGGAGTAAATGCAGTCGTACCTGTCGGTCAGCTCGACCCAGTTGCGGATCGCGCCGAGGTAGTTCCCCAGGTGAAGGTCGCCAGACGGCTGGATTCCGCTGAATACGCGGGTCATTCGTGGGATCGTCTCGGGATTCGGGATGCGACGGATCGCGTGTCTGCGCCCGGCCTTCGGGGCCGACCGACGGTCGTCGCCAAGGTAGCCGGGCGCCCTGAACCCGAGCAAGCGAGGTTCGCGTGAGTCAGACTCCGAATCCGGCCGTCCTCCTGGAGGTGGCGCGGCGGGCCGCCGACGCGGCGGCGGCGGCGCATCGGGAGGGCCGGGACCGGATCGATCCCGTGGACTGGGGCGAGAAGGGACGGTCCGATTTCGTCACCGAGGTGGACGTCGAAGCGGAGCGTCGGATCGTGGAGATCATCCAGGCCGAATTTCCCGATCACGGCATTCTGGCGGAGGAGGGGACGGGCGGGAAGCGCTCGAACTCCGATGGATCGGGCCCGGACTGCGCCGGCAGGGAGCCGGGAGTGCGCTGGATCATCGATCCGCTCGATGGTACCACGAACTGGCTCCACGGATACCCCGAGTACGCCGTGTCGATCGCCGCGGAAGACGCCGAGGGACTCGTCGTGGGACTCGTGCTCAACTCGGCGGTCGGCGAACGGTTCGAAGCCCGACGCGGGGGCGGAGCGACCCGGGATGGATTGCCGATCGAGGTCTCCGGCGTCGCCCGACTCGAGCATGCACTGGTCGGAACCGGATTCCCCTTCAAGAAGCTCGAGATGATGTCGGACTACCTCGCGACATTCGATCGAGTGCTGCGCCGGACCAGCGGCATCCGTCGGGCCGGGGCCGCGGCCCTCGACCTGTGTGACCTTGCATGCGGCCGCCTGGATGCTTTTTTCGAGTACTGGCTGATGCCCTGGGACGTGGCCGCCGGAGCATTGATCGTCCGGGAATCCGGCGGGATCTTCGAGCCTCTGGACCTGTCCCTTCCAGCGGAGCAACGAGGCGACGACGGGCGGAATCCGACTTCGGTGCGACTGCGCCCGGGGGGATTTCTGGCCGCCAACGGGCCGCTCGCCGCACGATTCCGGACGCTCGTGACACAGGAACACGATGGAACGGCCTGATTCCAGACGGAACTGACGGAGCAAAGCGGTGGCATATTCCGTAAAAGAGATCTACTACACCCTCCAGGGCGAGGGAGCGAACACGGGCCGGCCGGCCGTCTTCTGCCGATTCGCCGGCTGCAACCTGTGGTCGGGGCACGAGACGGACCGTGCCACGGCGATCTGCCCTTTCTGCGACACCGATTTCGTAGGCCTGGACGGCCCGGGCGGCGGCAGGTTCCCGACGGCCTCGGATCTGGCGGGAGCCGTCGCCGACTCGTGGCCCGGGGAAGCGACGGAACATCGCAGGGGCGCACCGCCGCTCGTCGTGTGCACAGGGGGCGAGCCGTTGCTGCAACTCGATGAGGGGGCCGTCGACGCTCTGCACGAAGCCGGTTTCGAGGTGGCTGTCGAGACCAACGGAACGGTGAAGCCGCCGGAAGGGATCGACTGGATCTGCGTCAGCCCTAAGGCAGGGGCATCCCTGGTGGTACGGAAGGGCCACGAGCTGAAGCTGGTCTATCCGCAACCGGAAGCGATGCCTGAACGGTTCGAGCGGCTGGATTTCCGGCAGTTCTACCTGCAACCGATGGACGGACCCGACCGGGAAGAGAACACGC
>JARRPA010000124.1:0-5445 GCA_037383305.1 Gemmatimonadota bacterium
CGCTGGCACATCTCGCTCTCCACCTGGCTGCGCGACTACCTGTACATCCCGCTGGGCGGAAACCGGAAGGGCTGGCACCGCACCCAGGCCAACCTCATGATCACGATGCTGCTCGGTGGCCTCTGGCACGGCGCCGCCTGGACCTTCGTGGTCTGGGGCGGCCTGCATGGCCTCTACCTCGGCATCGAGCGGTTCGTGCGGGAGCGCTGGGGCGACGCGAAGGTCGCGAAGACCGCGGGCTTCCGCCTCGGACTCGCCCTCCTCACGTACTTCCTCGTCAACCTGACCTGGGTGTTCTTCCGGGCGCAGGACTTCGGCAGCGCCCTGCGGATGATCCACGCCATGCTCGGCCTGCCCGTCGGCGAGACGGAGCTCGTGCTCTCCTCGTTCCTGGTCATCACGGTACTCGTGGTGACGATCGGGATGCTGGCGGTGCACTGGTACATGCGGAACCGGCGCCTCGAGGAAGTGGTGGCGAAGTCGCCGTGGTGGCTCACCGGGATCATCTGGGCGGGAATGCTCTTCGCGATCGTGATCACACAGGGAACGGGCAATGCCTTCATCTACTTCCAGTTCTAAACACGATCCGGTCGTCCTGCGGCGGGTCCCGGAGGTCCGCTGGCCGGCGGCGGCGATCGTGGCGGTCGCGCTCGCAGCGGCCGGGATCGGCGCGTGGGAGACCTACTGGCGCGTGGACCAGCAGGTCGTGCCGGCCTTCCGGAACAGCGACGGCCAGTGGGCCGAGGCCCGCCGGCGGGTCGATCGCTCCGAGCCGAACGCGACGGTGTTCATCGGCTCCTCGCGAACCCAGTTCGACATCGATCTCGACGTCTGGGAGGAACTGACCGGTGTGCACGGCGTTCAGCTCGCCCTGGAAGGCTCGAACCCGATTCCGATCCTCACCGACCTCGCCGACGACGAGGACTTCCGGGGGCTGCTGGTCGTGGGGATCACGCCGCCGCTCGTGCTGATGCCGGGCATCGGATCGCGAGCCGAGGCGCTGGAGCACTACTACGAGGAGAGCCCCGCCGAGTGGGTCGGAACGAAGCTCTCCTACCCTCTCGAGTCCACGTTCGCCTTCTACAATTACGACTTCGAGCTGTTTACGGTGCTCGCACGCCAGCCGTGGTGGCCGACGCGCGCGGGGCTGCCCGAGAAGCCGCTCCCCGTCCGGCGCATCGAGAACATGCGACGGGACCGGCAGGCCGACATGTGGGATCGGGTCGAAGACGACCCGGCCTACAATGCGATCGTCACCTCCACCTGGCAGGACATCGTGGAGAACCTGCCGCCGCCTCCCCCGCCCGAAGTGGCGAAGAAGGCCTTCGACTCGCTACTCGAGGGAATCGCCCGCGACGTCGGAAAGATCCGCGCTCGCGGCGGCGAGGTGGTCTTCATCCGACCGCCCTCCTCCGGCTGGTTTCGGGACGTCGAGCGGCGGGTGACGCCCAGGGATCAGGTGTGGGAGCCGATCCTCGCGGCGGCCGATGCCGTCGGCGTGCATTTCGAGGACTACCCCGAGCTCACAGACGTGAAGACCCCCGAGTGGTCGCACATCAGCTCGCGGGACAAAGCGAGGTGGACGCGCGCGCTCGTTCCGATCCTGCGTGAGCGCATGGCCGAAGCCGGACTTTCACGACCGGAGTTGGGACCATGAATGACCGCCGGGAGCGAATCTCATGAGCCTTCTCGTCGCGCTCGATTTCACCGACGTCACCGATGATCAGCTCCTGATCGTAGCCCGGCTCGCGGCGCCGAATCGCGAGATCTACCTGCTGCACGTGGCAGAGCCCGATCCCAGCTTCGTGGGATTCGATGCCGGGCCCGACGAAGTCCGCGAGCAGATCGCGAGCGAGTTCCGCAAGGAGCACGAGCGGATCCAGAGGCTGGCCGACCGGCTGCGGGAGGCAGGATTCGACGCGAAGGCGTTGCTCGTTCAGGGCCCGACTGTCGCGACGATCCTCTCCGAGGCGGAGAAGATCGGCGCGGAGGCGATCGTCGTGGGCTCACACGGACACGGAAAGCTCTATGATTTCGCAGTAGGAAGCGTATCCTCGGGCGTGATCCGGAAGTCCAGGGTGCCGGTCCTGGTGGTCCCGTCCCGGTAGAGGCCCGTCACCCCTCCCCGTTCTCGGGCAGAAGCGCGTCGGTCGGCTCGGTTTCACGCCGAAGCCGGCTGATCACGTGCGCCGCGTTGATCAGCCCGATGTGGCTGTACGCCTGCGGGTAGTTGCCGAGAAGCTCACCGGTCGCCGGATCGATCTCCTCCGCGATCAACCCGGTCGGGCTCGCCCTCTCGAGCACGGACTCGAAGATCTCGACCGCCTCATCGATCCGGCCCTGGAGCGCCAGCACCTGGGCCAGCTGGAAGGTGTTCACGGCGAAGGTCCCCTCCCCCTCGCCGGCGTCCGACAGCCCATCCGCGGATCGGTAGCGGTAGACGAGCCCGGTGCGGGCATCGGAGAGCCCCCCTTCCTCCAGCGGGCGCCGGATCCTCTCGACGGTGGAAACCACGCGCGGGTCGTCCGCCGGTAGAAATCGGACGAAGGGAATCACCAGGTTGGCGGCATCGAGATCGGTGGAACCGTACGACTGCACGAACGCGCCGACCTCCTCGTTCCATCCGTGCTCGAGGATGTCGGTCCTGAGCTGATCGCGCTCCACCCGCCAGCGCTGGATTTCCGCCTTCGATGAAGAGACCAGCGGCGACTCGGTCCCCACCTCCTCCGCGGCGCGCACGGCGCGGTCGAGCGCCACCCAGCACATCAGCTTGCTGAATACGAAGTGCCGGGGCTCGGTTCGCACCTCCCACGGTCCGCTGTCGGGACGCCGCCAGTTGGAAGCCACCCAGTCGGCGAGACGCACCACGAGCTCCCACATCCCCTCGGTCATCGGACGGCGACGGCGCCAGATGTGAATCGAGTCCATCACCTCGCCGTACACGTCCATCTGGATCTGCTCGGCCGCCCCGTTTCCGATCCGCACGGGCGCCGACCGGCGGTAGCCCTCGAGGTGAGGCAGAATCTCTTCGTCCAGCTGCAGCTCGCCTCCCACCCCGTACATGATCTGCAGAAAGTCCGAGTCCTTGCGGCACACGCGCTTCAGGTAGTCCATGTACCCGTTCTCGCTGAAGCGCTCGAACTCGGCCACGAGCGGCGTGATCTCCCGGTCCGGCTCCACTTTTCTGTCGTCCAGGCCGAGGGAAAGTTCGTGCATCTTGATTCCCTGCTTGCCGAATCGTTGTGCAAGGATCCTGACGGATATTCGGCTTAAGTCCCTGAAGGTTCGAACCCCCAGCCGTTCGAGGGTCTCCCTGGTTACCTTTCCCGCACCCCACATCTTTTCTATGGGCAGGGGATTGAGGAACGCCCGCACCTCGTCCGGCCCAACCACGGTCAACCCGTCCGGTTTGTCCAGGTCCGAGGCGATCTTGGCAACGAACTTGGACGGGGCGACTCCTGCCGATGCGATCAGTCCGGTCTCGGCATGGATCATCGCCTTGATTTTCCGGGCAATGACCGCCGGTTCCCCGAAGAGTCGTATGGAGCCGGTCACGTCGAGAAACGCCTCATCAATGGAGAGGGGCTCCACCAGCGGAGTAAAGTGATGAAAGGTGTGAAAGACCTGTGCTGACATCTCCCGGTACCGCTCCATCCGCACCGGCAGAAAAACCCCTTTGGGGCAGAGCCGACGTGCTGTCACCATGGGCTGGGCCGAGTGGACGCCGAATTTCCTGGCCTCGTAGGATGCGGAGGAGACCACCCCTCGATCGCTCAGCCCTCCCACGATAACGGGTTTTCCTCTCAGCTCCGGGTTATCAAGGATCTCGACGGCCGGGTAGAAAGCGTCCATGTCAAGGTGTATGATATGGTGCTCGGTCATTTCTTTATGCCATCACCGTTCAACTACCGCCGCAATGCCGAGGCCCCCTCCTCCGCAGATGCACTCCAGGCCGTAGCGTGCGCCTCTTCGGGCCATTTCGTACAGCAGGGTCACCAGGACCCGTGTCCCGGTGCAGGCGATGGGGTGCCCGAGGGAAATCCCGGACCCGTTCACATTCACCTTCCCATAGTCCTTTGGGTCAATGCCCATCTCCTTCAGATCCGCAAGCACCTGGGCTGAAAAGGCCTCCTGGATTTCAATGAGATCAATCTCCTTCAGGGCGAGCCCCGCCCGTTCAAGCACTTCCCTGGCAGCCCTCGGCACCGTCTTGTAGGCTCGGGTTGGATCATCGCCTGAAACGGCGAATGCCCTGAGCCGGGCCAGAACCGGAGCGCCGAGTTCCTCGGCCTTTTCGCTCGAGGTGACCACCACCGCTGCCGCGCCGTCGTTCTCGGAAGAAGAATTTCCGGCGGTGCACACCCCTCCCAGGACCGGCTTGAGAAGGGCAAGTTTTTCAAGGGTGGTATCCTGCCGGGGCGTCTCGTCCCGGTCAACCACTACCGGTCCCTCTCGTGCCCGGGAGACGGTAACCGGCACGATTTCTGCAGCAAATCTGCCCGTATCCCACGCTTTACAGGCCTTTTGATGGCTTTCAAACGCCCATTGATCGCAGGCTTCTCGCGTGATGCTTTCTTTTTTCGCTGCGGTTTCGGCCCAGGTCATCATGGCGGGCAGGACCCCGTATCGCGCTTCGGGCTGGGACATCACCCGGGCTCTTTGAATGCGATCATAAAATGGCAGACCCCACATGCTTAAATCTCCGTGGCCCCTCGGCCGCCCCTGACTTCCACCGATACCCCATTTGATGTTGCCGGGAAGATAAAATTCAGCGTTGCTCATGCTTTCGACACCTCCGGCCACGACAATTTCCGCCTGACCGGACTGGATCAGCGCTGCTGCCAGGCGCACCACGTCCAGCCCGGTGCAGCAGCGTCTGTCAATCGTAATTCCCGGTATGGACTCGGGCCAGCCGGCTTTAAGCAGTGCCATGCGGGCGATATTGACATATTCGCCGTTCTGGTACGACTGGCCCAGAATGACTTCATCCACTTCGTCGGGGTGGATGTTTGCCCTTTTTACGGCTTCGCTCAGCACCAATGCCGCCAGATCATAGGCCTCGACAGTTTTAAATGCCCCCATATAACGTCCGACCGGGGTTCTCACCGCACTTAGAATAACCGCTGGATTCATCAAGATTCTCCTTTTAAAAGATTCCGCGAAATGATCAGGCGCTGGATTTCGCTGGTCCCCTCAAATATCCGATACAGTCTGACATCCCGCAGATACATCTCAATTTGAAACTTTTTCAGGTAGCCTTCATCTTCAAAAATATCCATCGCTTTATCTGCAATCCGGCTGGCCGTTTCGGTACAAAAGAGTTTGACCATCGAGGCTTCATGGGCGACGTTGTTGCCCTGGTCTCTGAGCCATGCCGATTGGTAGAGCATTTGTCGGGCGGCATTAACTTCGGTGGCCATATCTGCCAGCGTGAACCGGTTTGAC
>JARRPA010000125.1:0-8480 GCA_037383305.1 Gemmatimonadota bacterium
CCGCGGCAAAATCCACCATATCGGTAAACGTGATCGTTTCCAGCGGGCCTTCCACGCCGCGCACCTGGACGCTCGCGCTTTTGAAGCCGAGCTCATCGCTGACGAACGTATCGGGGGCGATGGGGGTGAGCCGCGAAGTGAAGTCCTCGAGCGTAGAACGGACCGAGAGGAACCCGTCCCCCACCGTAATGATCGCGACCTGCGCTGGCCCGATCCGGTATCGGCCGGCGTAGTCCTTCAACTCGGATCGAGTGAGCCGCTCGCCCTCCACCGCGGGCTCGAGGAATCCCTCCCAACCGTACTCCAGGGCCACGGCCCGCAGGATCTCGCTGGCGATCGCCCCGCCGTTGTCGGAGTTGGCCATCACCGCGATCCCCCGACCGCCCTCGGCGCTGGCGAGGAGCAGGGCCTGGAATCCCTCGTCGGCGCCTCCATGCTGGAACCAGGTCGCTCCGTCCCGATCTTCGATGAAGAAGCCGAGCCCGGCTTGATCCATCACGGGCGTGATCATCTCCCGGGCCGTCTCCGGGCGCAGGACGCCGCCGTCGGCGCCCCGCAGCGAGTTCTGCATGGCGATCGCGAAGCGGGCGAGATCCGCGGGCGTAGTCCACAGGCCGGCGGCCGCCATCTCGGGGTAGGTGTGCCGCTTGCCGGGCACGGGACCTCCATCCCGGTGGTAGCCCGCGGCGGCCTCCGGAAGTCGCTCTTCCGGCAGCGGATTCTCATAGGTGCTGCGCCTCATCCCCGCGGGTTCGAGCACGAGACGGCGCATCAGCTCCGGAAAGGGCTCCCCGGTGGCGTCGGTCATCGCCAGCTGGACGATCGTGGTCCCGCCCCCGGAATACCGCACCTGCGAGCCGGGCGGGATGTCCACGCGCACGGCGGCTGTGTTGGCGGGCGGCGCGCCGTCGAGCACCTGGGGCACGGTCGGTACGGGAGCCCATGGCGGATAGCCGGGAAACCCGTGCACGGTGGTCCCGGCCGTGTGGCTGAGCAGGCGGCGGATCGTGACGGGGGTCTGTTCGGTGAATTCGTTCTCGGGCAGCTGCCAGCTGCTGAGGTACCGGTTCACCGCGGTATCGAGACTCAGCGTCCCCTCTTCGACCAGCCGCAGGGCCCCAGTGGCGGCCACGGGCTTCGAGATCGAGCCCGCCTGGAAGAGCGATTCCGGTGTGGCCGGCACTCCGGTCTCCCGATCGGCGACGCCCCACGCTCGAGCCCACGCGATCTCGAAGTCGTCGATCACCGCTACGCTCACCGCTTCGACGTTCCAGCGATCCATCCGCTCGCCGAGAGTCCAGTCGGGTTCGCCTTCCACGCGGATCCGCGGCGGCAGGTGGTTCTCGATCCGGGCGATCGTCCGCAGGGTCTGCTCGTCCGGCGCCGGGACCTCCTTCACGACGGTGCGATCGGGAGCCCTGTCCTCACCGGGACCGCAGGCACACCACGCCGCCAGCGCGATCCAGATCCATCTTCCACGGATTCTCTTCATCACAGTTCTCCCGTTCCCGGCAGCTCACGACTGCCCGCATGTTCGCCGATCGCGAGGCTCAGCCGGTTCAACAACCTCTGCATCTGCGGCTGCCGCGTAACGCGCATCGTGTTCTCGATTCCCTTTACGATCATGAACGCACCGAGAACGCCGCCCGGAAGTGCGAGCGCAAGGATCGCCGCGCCATCGAGGCCGAACATCGCGGCTGCGGCCGCCCCGAGCAGCATGCCGGCGCCGGCTCCCAGGCCCGGGGGGGACACTTTCCAGCCGGCGAAATCCAGCCGCTCTTCCAGGTGGACCTGCGTGCCTTCGGGGTGGGGCCGGACGGTGACCACCATGTGTCTTCCTTCGGAGCCCTGCCCCGCCGGGCTCCAGGTCAGCGTCCGGCCGACCACGGAAGCATGGCCGATCAGGTCGAGCTCGTTCTCGATTACGGAAACGAGCGACGGCAGGTCCCTCTCCTCCAGCTCGACCGGAAGCACCCGCACTGCGCGCAGCCGGTTCTTCGCGTACTCGACGTCGGGTGAGTTCTGGAAGGTCACGCCCGTATTGTCGGGCACGACGGGGCCCGGGTCTCGGAGCTTCGGAGCGGCGTGCTCCCGCCGAATCCCGAGAGCGGCTTCCCGCACGCGCTCGGGGGGGATTCCGATCTCCGCCGGGGCGCCCCGGATCCACTCTCCGGCATCCGGCGACGCGGCCCGCTCGAAGATCTGCCGCATCTCCTCTTCGGAGACCTCGATCCGTTCTCCCGCCGCCTCCGCGAGCGCCGCGTGCAGAGCTCCCGTGGACGCGAACCTGTCGGACGGCCGCAGGGCCAGTGCGCGGGCCAGCGCCTGCTCCACTCGCCCGGGCATGGCATCGAGCCGAACCCGGTGCGCCGGAGGGGCGTCCGTCAGCCGGCCGAGCCGGGAGTCCTCCGGCGCGGGCCAACCGTCGGGCGTCTGACCGACCAGCATCTCGTAGGCGACGGCGCCCAGGCTGAAGACGTCGGTGCGATAATCCAGATCGGTGCGGCCGGCTGCCTGCTCGGGACTCATGTAGCCGAGCGTTCCGACAGGGTAGCCGGTGCGGGTGAGAGTCACCCGGTCGGCCTGCGCGACGGCCTGGGCGATCCCGAAGTCGGCGACCACCGCGAGCCCCTCGGAAAACAGGATGTTCTCGGGCTTGATGTCGCGGTGAACGATCTCCATGCGATGCGCGTAGTCCAGCGCCGCCGATACCTGCCCGAGGATCTTCAGCGCCTCCTCCATGCCGAACGGCCCGCCGGAAATCAGTCGGTCGCGCAGGGAGCCGCCCGTCACGTAGGGCATCACGTAGTACACCAGCTCATCGATCGCGCCGGAGTCCAGCAGCGGCAGAATGTGAGGGTGATTCAGCGACGCGGTGACCTTGATCTCGCGCAGAAAGCGCTCGGAGCCCACGGCCGAGGCAAGGTCGGGGCGCAGCACCTTCAGCGCGACGTCGCGGTCGTGTTTGAGATCGCGGGCCAGGAACACCGTGGACATCCCGCCCCGGCCCAACTCGCGGTCGAGCGCGTAGACACCGGTCAGAGCGGCGTGGAGACGATCCAGCAGTTCGGTCATGCTCAGGTCCGCGACGTGGAAGAGCCGTGAGCGCACGATCCCGTGGAAACCTACCGATTGAGCCCCCGACCGGCGAACGGCGACCCGCGACCGCGTCAGAACCGGAGCAAGTACTGGAATTTGAGAAAGAACTGTCGTGAGGTCTGCACCAGTCCGGCCTCGGTCGGAAGGTCCAGATCGTCCCGCCGGCCGTAGTCCGAGTACCCCGACGTGGCCCCGACGTAGAAGACCGTCCAGGGATTCAGCCGATACGTGAGCAGAGGCTCGAAACTGAAGTTCCCGCCGAAATCGTCCCACTGGACGATGAGCCGCAAGAACAGCTCGCGGCTGAACTGGAGGTTCGCCCGGGTTCGGAGCACGAAGCCCTTGAACACCTCTTCTCCGTCGTCCTGCGTGTGAAGGTCCGAGTACTGCACGGAGGGCTGAAGCACGAATCGCCGGAACAGCGTGAAGGTCCCGAACAGCTCGGCGTCGGTCCCGGTGCCGAGCTCGGGCGTGTCGAGGTTTCGGGCGATCCGGTCCCCACGGGCGACGAAGAACCCGAGCTTTACCGGCTCGCTGAAGTTCGAGTTGGCGAACACCCGCAGGTTGGTGAGGCCCCTGAAATCGATCCCGCCGAACCGCTCGTTCTCGATCTCGATCGCGGGCTCCAGACTGGTCTGCCCCTTGAGCTGAGCGTTCATCCACAGCTGCAGGTAGTCGCTCTTCTTTTCCCCGGCCCAGTTCCATGCCATCTGTCCATACACGCCCGGTCCGACCCTGTCGATCCAGGCGGCGGAGGGCCAGAAATTCAGCCCCTGGTACATGGACACGCGCCGCAGGTCGTTGCGGGTCTCGAACCCGTTGTCCACCCGGAACGTCGGGCTGTACTGCCAGTAGTCGAAGTCGAAGTTCCAGGTGCGCGCGTTCCGCTCGACGCTCGCGTACGCGGCGTTCCCGAAGAACGACTCTCCGTCGTACGCGACCGTGCGCTTCCCGCCATCGAAGGTCAGGTCGTTCACGCCCGCCGTCAGCGTCGAATCACTCGGCTCCTGCGAATGGGACCCCACCAGTTGCCACTCGAATCGGTACTTGTCGAGGAACCGGAGCTGGCCATCCACTCCGAGGCTGGTGTTGGAACCCCGGTGATCCAGGAAGCGGCGGTCGGTGAACAGCAGACCCGCGTACGAGTCTTCGAGAAACGACTGCTGGGCGCGCACGATGTTGGAGACGCTCTTGTCCGTCTGGCCTACGAAGCTCCTCTCTTCCAGCGGGATGAGGATCGGGCTCGTCTCGTCCACGCCGCCGATATATCCGAGGGTGGTCCGATTCAGCCGGCCGATCGCCTTTCCCACGACCTGGGGGTTGTTGATCGACCGGGTATAGACCTGGTCGATGGAGGTGCTGAACACCTCGGCTCCCTCCTGGAAGAGCGGCCTCCGCTCGGGATAGAAGAGTGCGAATGTGCTGTTGGCGTCGATCTGTGCCGCATCCGACTCGATCTGGCTGAAATCGGGATTCAGCGCGAGGTCGGTGGTCAGTCCGACCGGAAACGAATACCGCATCCCGAGACTCGGCTCACCTTCGAATCCCTCGTCCTGCATGCCTCCGGCAGGATCGTCCGGGTCGGAGATCGAAGACGACTGGGATCCCACGACGGTCGGCAGCAGCTCGAGCGCTCCGCCGGGCTTCACTCCCCGGATGCCCGTGAGGGTACCGTACTGACACAGGAAGCAGGAGTTGTCGCGGTCGATCGCGGCCCAGGTGTGCTGTTCCCGGCTGCCGCGCGGACGTGTGCGCCAGAAGGTCGCCCGCCATACCTGCTCCTCCGTGTCCGGAAACCGGAGACTGGCGAACGGGACCCGCATCTCGATCACGTATCCGTCGTCGGTGATCTTTCCTTCCGTGTAGTAGAGCAGGTCGAAGCTGGAGTCCTCGCCGCTCGTGACCGCGAACCGGGTATCGCCCTGCACGCCGTAGGGGTTGGCGAACAGATAGACGGCCCAGGACGCATCGCCGTACGTATCGAGCAGGATCCCGAAGTAGTCATCGCTGAACATCTCATCACGATCGCGCATCGTGGCGCGGATGGTCGACGGATCGTCGAACGCGATGAAGGCGAGGTAGAGGTTGTCGTCATCGTAGGTGACGAGCACCTCGCTCTTCACCTCGGGCTCGCCCATCTCGTCGGGAAAGTTGGTCGAGAAGCCGTCGGCGCGAGCGGCGCCGCGCCAGCCCGGATCATCCAGTTCGCCATCCAGCTCGATCTCTCCGGCGGTCCGGCGCACATGCAGCGAGGGCTCGATCAGCGGCTGGAACGGGCGCTCGGCCGGCGGCGGGAGCCCGGGATCGGTGGAGATCTTCCTTTCGAGACCGTCGGGCGGCGATCGGTCCGCGCGGGCGTGTCGCTGGGGAGGCGCCTCCGGCTCCCGTCCGTCTTCCTGGGCCCGGGCCTCGCCGGGTAGACCGATCGCCACCGAAACGACGACCGCGATGGCCGAGCTCCACACTCCGCATCCCCGCTTCACCTCTCACCCCCGTCCACACGTCCCGTCGCCGGCCGCCCGCGGCCCCCGTTCAATGGATAGACAGCGTGACAGAAGAAAGGGTTGAATGCGGGACATGCGGATCCGGGCCAGCGCGTCGGTCCGGACGCTGGCACACGGACCGCGGCAGGATCATCTTTGGGGGGATCCGCCCGTGAGAGATTTGCGCCGCCTTCCGGGAGCATTCTGCCATGCGATGTTCACGCTGCGGTCACGAGGCCGCCGAAACCGACAAGTTCTGCGCCGAGTGCGGCATGTTCCTGCGCGACGCGTTCATCGACCATCGCCTGCTGCACGCGCTGGTCCCCGAGATGGAGGGGAGGCACCGCGAGGCACGGCGGGAGCTGGAGCGACTGGTCGAATCCGACCCTGGCAATGCGATCGCCAATCACCTCCTCGGCTCGGTCTACTTCCACCAGGGAACGCTGGACCTCGCGATCGACAGGTACCGGAAGGCGCTCGAGCTGGCCCCGGAGTTCGTCCTCGCCTCCTACGACCTCGGCGTCGCGCACTACCACCGCGGGAACATGCCGGAGGCGATCGCGGCCTTCCGCCGGTGTCTCGAGATCGACGCTCACTACAACGCAGCGCATTACCGGCTGGGCATCGCCCTCCTTCATTCGGGAGAACTGGAGCGGGCGCTCGAGCACTTCGAGCAGTGCACGACCCTGACGCCCGAGTACCTGATGGCGCGATACCACATCGGGGTCATTCACGAGCGGCTCGGAGATCTCGAGGCGGCCGCGCGCGAATTCCAGAAGGGACTGGAGGAGGGCGTGGGCGAACGGAGCAGCGCCTTCCACCTCGACCGCATTCGCGGCATGCGTGGAGAGGCAGGCTAGCGCGATGTCCGCACCGCCCGACGATCGCCTGACTCCGGCTCCGACAGAGGACCGTCTGATCTACGACTGGGCCGCACACGCCGGACCCGGGCCGACACGCCCCACCCAGGCGATGCTGGACGATGAGACTCTGCGGGACGGACTGCAGAGCCCTTCGGTCATCGATCCGTCCCTCGATGTGAAGGTCAGGCTCCTGCACCTGATGGACCGCCTCGGCATCGAAACGGCGGACGTGGGACTTCCCGGCTCCGGTCCCCGTCAACGGGAGGCCGTGGAGACCCTCTGCCGCGAGATCGCCGACAACGATCTCCGGATCCGGGCCAACTGCGCCGCCCGCACGATGGTCGTGGATATCCAGCCGATCGCCGACGTCGTACAGAAGACCGGCGTGCCGATCGAGGCCTGCGTCTTCATCGGCTCCAGCCCGATCCGACAGTACGCCGAGGAATGGGAATTGTCCCGCATCCTCAGGTTCACGCGCGAGGCCGTCGCCTTCGCGGTGGGCGAAGGGCTGGACGTGATGTACGTGACCGAGGACACCATCCGGGCCGCCCCCGGGGACCTCAGGCAGTTGTTCGAGACGGCGATCGACGCCGGCGCTTCCCGGCTCTGCCTCTGCGATACCGTAGGGGCGGCGGTACCGTGGGCCGTGCGCAACCTCGTCGCCTGGACCCGGAACGTGCTGGAGGAGATGGGCGTCGCCGATCGGATCGGAGTGGACTGGCACGGGCACCGGGATCGGGGACTCGATCTCGCCAACACCCTGGCCGCGCTCGAGGCAGGTGCGACGCGAGTCCACGGTACCGCGCTCGGCGTAGGGGAGCGGGTCGGAAACACGCCGATCGAGCAGCTCCTGGTGAACCTCAAGCTGCTCGGCTGGCGGGACGACGACCTGTCGGTCCTTCCCGAATACGTGGAAACCGTGGCCGAGGCCGTCGGGGTGCCGATTCCCGTCAACGCTCCGATCGTGGGGCGCGATGCCTTCCGCACCGCGACCGGCGTGCACGCGGCGGCCGTGATCAAGGCCCGCCGGACCTGGATGAAGTTGTCAAAAAAATGCAAGATAAGTTTGGCTCCTTGTTTGGCGGTAAAAAAGGCGGAGGAGGCGCGGGCGGCATGTCGGGAGCCTCCAACGTGGTCTACTGGCTGGAGTGCCGTGGCCTTCCCGCCGGGGTCGAGGTCGTGCAGGCGGTGCTCGCCTGCGCGAAGAAGTCCGAGGAGCTGCTGACCGAGGAAGAGGTGCTGGAGGTCGTCCGAGAGGTCGCGGCGGGGGAATAGGTGAGATCGAGGCGGCGGGCGTTGAGAGTTTGAGGGCAGATTCGGTTCATGTCGGGTACGGGATCGGAGCGCACACGGCCCTGACTCAGCCTGTCGCCAGCGACTCTGCGCGCGAGACCAGAGCTTCGAAGCGGGGATCACCGCGCAACGGATCGCGCGCGCCGCGTGCCGGCCGATCGTCGAGTGCAACGCCGTCAGCGGGATCTGGCTGCCGGCCAGGCTCGAGGCCGTGCTGATGACCTGGTCGAGGTAACGCGTGGTCGGCTCGTGGCCGGCCGCCGCCATGCCCAGCACGTTGGCCAGCGGGCCGACCTGGGCGCGCTCGCCCAGGAAGGTCGGCGCCTTGACCCAGGAGTACTTGCCGTCGTCCTCGAAATCCGTGTACTCGGGCACGGTCTCGACGTCGTAAGGATGCAGCGCGCCCTTGCCGCTCTCGTACCAGGCGTGCTTGCTGCTCTCGGCCACGCCCTGCTCGAAAAACGCGTCCTGGAACCCGCTGATCGGCTGGAACGCCGCCAGGTCGCCGCCCGGGATGTAGCCGCCCGGCAGTTCGAACTGCGTGCCCCGGGTATCCAGCGGCATCTCCGGCACGCTGAGGTAATTCGTCACGCCGGAGCCGTAACCGGTCCAGTCGGCGTAGAACGCGCCGACCGCCGCCACGTCGGGAATGTAGACCTGCCGAACGAAATCGCCCAGCTGGTCGATCAGGCTCTTGATGTTGTACAGGCGCTCCAGTGTCAGCGTGGACTGTGAATCCAGG
>JARRPA010000126.1:0-5442 GCA_037383305.1 Gemmatimonadota bacterium
ATACGGAGCTTCAGGATCTCGTGGAGGAGATGTTCGAGAACATTCGCACGTTCGGACCCAACGTGCCCGGGAGACATCCGAAGATGGAAATGGCCGAGTCGTCCGACGCCTACTACATCCAGCTCGACCTCCCGGGTGTCACGAAGGAGTCCCTCGAAGTGAACACGGTGGGCGACGAACTTCGGTTGAGCGGACGCAGGTCGCGCCCGGTGTATCCGGACGGGGCCGTGGTCCAGCGTTCCGAGAGGACATACGGTCGATTCCAGCGCACCTTCCGAATACCGGGTGATGCGGACCCCGACGGCATTCGTGCCAAACTCGACGATGGGATCCTGCAGATCCGCCTGCCCAGGCGGGGCGGTGGCGAAGGCCGAAAGGTATCGATCGACTGACGAGATACGAGGAGATGTAGAGACGCATGATACCAGCTGACAGATTGACGGTTCGCGCGGCCGAGTCGCTGCAGGCGGCCGCGGAACTCGCGAGGCGACAGAGCAATCCGGCGGTGGAGGACCTGCACCTGCTGGCCGCGCTTCTGGAACAGGAGGAAGGGATCGTCGATCCGATCCTCCGAAAGGCCGGTGCGGACCCGGCGGTCGTGGCCGGGGGGGTCCGGTCGGGCCTGGAGCGGTTGCCGACGCAGTCGGGAGCCTCGCCCGCCGCCAGCCGGGAGCTGGTCCGTGTCCTCGACGATGCGGACTCGGAAGCCCGCTCTCTCGGCGATCAGTACGTATCGACCGAACACCTGCTGGTCGCGCTGTCCGGAAAGGCCGCGAGCAGCACGCGCGAACTCCTGGCCGCCGCGGGCGCGGATCAGGCGGCTCTCCGCGAATCCCTCGCGGCCGTGCGCGGACCGCACCAGGTGACCGATCCGGAGGCGGAAGGGAAGTACAGGGCGCTGGAGCGCTTCGGCGTAGACCTTACGGAACGCGCCCGCGACGGGGAATTGGACCCGGTGATCGGGCGCGACCCGGAGATCCGTCGTGTCATGCAGGTCCTCTCCCGGCGGACGAAGAACAATCCTGTCCTGATCGGCGAGCCCGGCGTGGGAAAGACGGCGATCGTCGAGGGCCTCGCGCAGCGCATCGTCGAGGGAGACGTCCCCGAGAGCCTGAAAGACAAGAAACTCATCCAGCTCGATGTAGCGGCGATGCTCGCCGGGGCGAAGTTCCGAGGCGAGTTCGAAGAACGCCTGAAGGCAGCCCTGAAGGAGATCACGGAGGCGAAAGGGAAGTACATCGTCTTTCTCGACGAACTGCACACGATCGTGGGCGCGGGGGCGGCCGAGGGCGCGGTGGACGCGGGCAACATGCTCAAGCCCCCGCTGGCTCGCGGGGAGCTCCGCATGGTCGGTGCGACGACGCTGGATGAGTACCGCAAGCACATCGAGAAGGACCCGGCGCTGGAACGTCGATTTCAGCCGGTATTCGTCGGCGAGCCCGCCGTCGAGGAAACGATCGCGATCCTGAGAGGACTCAAGCAGAAATACGAGGTGCACCACGGGGTGCGGATCACCGACCCCGCGATCGTCGCGGCGGCGCGTCTCTCCGACCGGTACATCGGTGACCGATTTCTTCCGGACAAGGCGATCGATCTGGTGGACGAGGCCGCGTCCCGGCTGCGCATCGAACTCGATTCGATGCCCGAGGAAATCGACCTGCTCGAGCGGCGTCAGACGCAGCTGGAAGTCGAGCGTGAGGCGCTCAAGGAGGAGAGCGATCCGAAGAGTGCCGAACGACTCGAGGACCTCGAGGCGGAGCTCGCGGGAATCCGTGAGCAGCTCGCCGGGATGAAGGCCCGGTGGACCCTGGAGAAGGAATCGATCGAGCGCGTGCGGGAGCAGAAGCGGCGGATCGAAGAACTCGGCATCCAGGCGGAGCAGGCGACCCGGAAAGGGGATCTTCAGCGGGCTGCGGAGATCTCTTACGGAGAGATCCCGCGGGCGCAGGCGGAGCTCGAGACCGCCGAGGCCGATCTCGCCCGGATGCAGGCCGAAGGAGGGAGTTTTCTGACCGAGGAGGTGGGACCCGAGGACATCGCCGAGGTCGTGGCGAATTGGACCGGAATCCCGGTCGCCCGGATGTTGGACGACGAGCGGGAACGGTTGACGCACCTCGAAGAGAACCTCCACGAGCGGGTCGTCAGCCAGGACGAGGCGGTCCGGGCGGTTTCGAACGCGGTGCGGCGGAGTCGTGCGGGGCTCCAGGATCCGAACCGGCCTGTCGGGAGCTTCATCTTTCTCGGGCCGACGGGAGTCGGGAAGACGGAGACCGCCCGGGCGCTGGCCGAGTTTCTCTTCGACGATGAAGACGCGCTCGTACGCCTCGACATGTCGGAGTACGGGGAGCGCCATGCGGTGGCGAGGCTGATCGGTGCACCGCCCGGCTACGTGGGATACGAGGAGGGTGGCCAATTGACCGAAGCCGTCCGTCGCCGTCCCTACAGCGTAGTGCTCTTCGACGAGATCGAGAAAGCGCATCCGGATGTCTTCAACGTCCTTCTCCAGATTCTGGACGACGGACGACTGACGGACGGTCAGGGCCGGACGGTGGACTTCCGGAACACCGTGATCATCCTGACGAGCAACATCGGAAGCTCGTACATCCTCGAGCACAGCGGCGACGACTGGGAGGAGGTGGAAGAAAGGGTGCGAGAGGCTCTTCAGCAGGGGTTCAAGCCGGAGTTCCTGAATCGCATCGATGAAATTGTTGTATTCAAACCTCTTGACAGGACGCACCTCGAGCAGATTGTTAAATTACAGCTCGATCGCCTGGCCGGTTTCCTCGCGGAAAGGGAGGTCACGCTGGAGGTCTCCCCGGAGGCTCGTGCGAGAATCGCGGAGGTCGGCTACGATCCGGCGTTCGGGGCGCGACCGATGAAACGGGCGATTCAACACATGGTGTCGGATCCCCTCGCGATGGCATTTCTCGACGGCCAGTATGCGGATGGTGATACGATCCGGGTCGATGTCGGGGCCGACGGTGAGCTCTCGTTCGAGAAGGTCGAGGGTTGACCCCCGTTCCGGCGGAGGCAGATTGCGGAAGACGCTTTCGAGTCGGCCCCGTCTCGGGGGTCCGACCCGCGCCCGTTCCGGGCATCGGACCGTTGGGTGGAGGTTTCTCGTGATCCGCAATCAGGGATCCGCCACGCGATTCGTGGCCTTGCTGCCGGCGATCTTCCTCGGAATCGCGGGATGTGCGTCCGGCGGAAGCGAGATCAACTCGACCACGGGCACGGCATGGGGCGCGGCGACGCCGGAGATGGCGGTCCGCAATTTCATGGATGCGGCGAATTCGGAGGACTTCGCGACGATGTCGAACCTGTTCGGCACCGCGGAGGGACCTGCCGTGGAAGAGTACGGGGTGGCAGACGTCGAGGCGCGGATGATCTTCCTCTCCCGTCTGCTGAAACACGAGGCGTTTGCGCTGAATCAGGCGAATCTGGCGATGCTCGGCCCGGACCGGATCCGGTACGAGGTTCGGATGACCGGGACCCGGAAGGGAGACGTGACGGTGCCGACGGTCGTCGTGCCCGATGCCTCGGGTCGTTGGTTCGTCGAGCGGCTCAACGTGGATGCGCTCGCGGCCGGGCTCTGACTTCGGGTTCCTCTCGCTGGCCGGGTCCGTCAGGCAGGGGGAATCTCGCTCAGTTCCAGCAGGACTCCCCCCGTGGTGCGTGGGTGAAGGAATGCGACCCGATGGCCGCCCGCGCCGACGCGGATTCCGGGGGGAACGGGTGTGAGGCCGGCCTCCGCGGCGCGATCGAGGGCCGTCTCGAGGTCCGCGACTCGAAGGCAGAGGTGATGGATGCCGGGTCCCCGTCGTTCGATGTGTCGTGCGATCGCCGAATCGGCCCCGGTCGCTTCGAGCAGTTCGACCCGTCCCGGGCCATCGCCGAAGAAAGCGACCCGGACGCCTTCGGATGGAACTTCTTCCGCGCCGGAGGCGTTTATTCCCAGCAGAGCCTCCCAGGCTGGGACCGCCTCGGCGAGGGATTTGACCGCGATTCCGATGTGATCGATCTTGTGCAAGTTGGTTCGCTCCAGTAGCGGATCCGGCAGAAGTCGGCTGCTTCTCGCGGCCTGCGTGCTAGGACAATCTAGGCGACCGTGAGTCGGTCGCTCAACACGAAATCGGAGAGTGATACATGGCAGGAAAGGAAATAAGGGAAATCACGGACGAGAACTTCGCTGACGAGATCGAATCCAGCGAGGGGCTGGCCATCGTGGATTTCTGGGCGGAGTGGTGCGGTCCCTGCCGAATGGTCGGGCCGATCATCGAGGAGCTCGCGCAGGAGTACGAAGGCAAGATCAAGGTCGGCAAGCTCGACGTCGACTCGAACAGGGTGACCGCGGGTCGCTTCAACATCCGTTCCATTCCGAGCATCCTGTATTTCAAGGATGGCGAAATGGTGGACCATGTCGTCGGGGCGTTCCCCAAGAAGCACCTGGAAGCGAAGATCCTGGAGCACGTCTGAAGGACTTGCTTCGAATCCGGGGTCGCAACGACCCGAACGCGCCCTCCGCGTCGTCACGTCGCGGAGGGCGTGCTCGCAGGCATGTCTGAGGCAGCGCTCTATCTGGTCGGCACACCGATCGGCAACCTCGACGACCTGTCGCCGCGGGGCGTCGCCACGCTGAGTGGAGTCGAGCGCGTCTACGCCGAGGACACTCGACGCACCTCCCGCATGTTCCGGCGCTTCGGAATCGAGACGCCGCTGCGATCCCTGCATGCGCACAACGAGGCCGCGCGCTCGGAGGAGGTGGTCGACCTGCTGGCGGGTGGCGGCGCCTGCGCGCTCGTGACGGATGCCGGAGCCCCCGGCGTCTCCGATCCGGGCGCCAGACTCGTCCGTGCGGTCGTCGAGGCGGGCTTTCGAGTGTTCACGGTACCCGGACCGTCTGCCGTCACGGCCGCGGCCGGCCTCTCCGGCTTCCCCGTTGATGCCTTCCTCTTCCTCGGGTTCGCTCCGCGCAAGGGGCGCGACCGATCCGAATGGATGCGGCTCTGTGCGACCGCTCCGGTCGCGGTGATCGCTTTCGAGGCACCGGGTCGGCTGGCGTCACTGCTGCGCGACTGGGTGGCCGCGGAGCTGGGGAGTCGGTCGTGCTGTGTGTGTCGCGAGTTGACGAAGCTGCACGAGGAGGTCCGACGGGGAACGGTAGCGTCGCGGGCGGACTATTACTCGTCACGGGAGGTGCGCGGTGAGGTCACGGTGGTTCTGTCGCCTCCCGTCGATGCGAGGGATCGAGGGACGGGGCCGGAGCCGGAGGCGATCGCAGAGAGCGCCAGGGAACTGTTGCGGGAAGGGCGGGGCACCCGGGAAATCTCGGAGGCACTCCAGGAGATCTTCGGACTCCGCCGGAACGAAGCCTATGCGGCCGCACTGGCCGTCGGGGAAGAGGAGGGGAGCGGCAGTTGACGCGGGAGGACGCCGAGCGGG
>JARRPA010000127.1:0-7464 GCA_037383305.1 Gemmatimonadota bacterium
CAGGAGCCGCACCGTTTCGCGTTCGAGCTGCAGCATCTCCTGCTGGAGATCCAGCCACTTCGAGGCGACCCACCAGCCGAGGACGACGCCGGGAAGCAGCACCAGTGCGCAGAATATCGCGAAGAACGCTACAGCCTGTCCCAACACCTATCGTCTCCTGTCGTCAGCGGTGTCCCGAGCGGAAACTCCGGTCTCCTCGTCGTCGTCTGGCAGCAGGGAGGGCTGCCGAACCATCACATCGAGGGGTGCCGGCCCCTCGATCTCGTCCGCACCGATTCCCAGCTCCCGGAAGCGCCGCATCGCCGGAACCAACCGGCTGTCCAGCGAACCCGTGGCCTTGTTGAATGATCTTATAGAACGATCGAGGTGTTTGCCTATATCCGTATACAGGGAAACGAATTTGCCGAGTCGTGCATACAGGTCCTGCCCCTGCGATGCGATCTCCCGGGCGTTGTCCGTGATCTCCTGCTGCTGCCACCCGAATGCAACGGCCTTAAGGAGAGCGTAGAGATTCACCGGCGAGCAGATCAGCACCTTGCGCTCGGTCGCGTATTCGAAGAGACCGGCATCTTCCTGAAAGGCCGCACCGAGGCAGGCCTCGTTGGGCACGAACATGACGACGAAGCCCGGGGTCGCCTCGAACTGGTCCCAATACGCCTTCGTGCTCAACTCCCGAACCCGTGACTTCAGCGCCTGCGCGTGTGACGCGAGCTGGCGGCGTCTCTCGTCGTCGTTCTCCGTCTCCATGGCGGCCAGGTACGCGTTCAGAGGCACCTTCGCATCAATGGGAAGTACGCCGCCGCCGGGCAGCCGGGCGACCATGTCGGGCCGACCCTCTCCCGCCTCCGTCGATTGCTCGTCGAAGTCCACATGCCGCTCGAGGCCTGCCATTTCCACCACGCGCCGGAGCTGCACTTCGCCCCAGCGCCCGCGCGCCGTCGGGGATTTGAGGGCGGCGCGGAGATTCGTCGTGCTCTCGTGAAGCTGGCGGTGCGTCTCCTTCAGATCGCGAATCTGGCTGTTCAACGACTCGTAGGCCCCCGCACGGGCCTTCTCGAGTTCGCGAACGTGTCCATCGAGGCTGAGGAGCTTCTCCTGGAAGGGCGTCAGAACCCCCTGGATGTCCTCTTTTGCGCGAGAACTGTAGCTGTCGGCGTTCTTCCGGAGTGTTTCACCGGCCAGGGCGGTGAAGGCCTCACGCAGCCGTTCCTCGGCCTTCTCGCTCCACGCCAGCTTCTCGGCGTCGGCCTCCCGGGCCTGACGGAGTGCCGCCAGCTCCTCGCGCAGTGCGCCTGCAACCTGCTCGTGTGCCTGGCGCAGCGAGCGCTCCTCGCGCACGAAGGTGGATCGTGCGCGGATCCACACGGCAAGGCCGATCAGCAGGCCGAGCAGAAAAGCGAGTGCGATCGCGAGTGCGAGTGTCGTCGTGTCGTTCATGTCGTGTCGGTCGCGGTCCCGGGTCGCGGCTGATGGGCGTGGGCCCAAACCCATAAGCTACCCTCGCCCACCGACGCTCGACACGCCACCGTGTTTCGGATCAGAGAAGTGGCTTCAGCACGATCGGGATCTCCAGGGTCTCTCCCTCCCGTTCAATCCTCAAGACACGGGTCTGGCCGGCCCCCGTCCGAAGCGAACGGAACACGCCGGACAGTCGCAACTCGGACACCGGCACGCGGTCCACGGCGATGATCAGATCACCCACCTGAACGCTGGCCCTCGATGCCGGCGAGTCCGGGACGACGAATCGGACGCGGGCGACATCGAATCCCTCCCCGTCACCTACCGGCCACAGGCCGCTCAGGTCCTCGCGTGCTGGATCGCCGTACGCAGCGTTCGGCTCGAGCAGAATGCGACTCCTCGGATAGTCCAGAGTCAGCGTGAATCGGCGAAGCAGCTCACCTCCGATGGTCCCGGCGTCGGCCCGATTCTCGAACCCGCCCGACTCCAGCGTCGCCCCGATCACCGGCGTCTCGAGTGCGTACGGGCCGATGTGGATGGCGCCGATCCTGTACAGGATGCCTTTCGTATCCCCGCCCACCGCAACACCCGGCATCGGAACCGTGGCCTGATCCGGGGCCAGTACATGCGCCCCCTCGTGGAAATTCCAGTTCAGGCCGGCCACGTCCGTGCTTCCGGTGTCCAGCTTGAACGTTCCCGGGATCAGTCCCGCGTGCGGCTGTTCGAGCGCGATCTCAATGAACGGCTCGGCGGCGACGACATGCACCGGAAGTTCGGCCCCGGTCGCCGGCAACTCGATGGCGGGGTCGTACACGGCCATCCGCCCGGCTTCGTAATCGATCCGCCAGACGCGCTCCGCGAGCAGATCGTGGCCAAGGATTCCCGCGAATTCACGACCGACGATCGACGCTCCGCCCGCGATGGGAATCGCCCGCAACGGCCAGTCCCGCAGGTCGCCTCCGGGAACGCTGAGGACCGTGGCGCGCGTCATGCCGACCTCGACCGGACCTCCCGGCTGCGGCACGGTGTCCGGGTCCGAAACGGGAAGCGACAGGGCTGCGGCGACGCCCGCGTCGATGATGCTGTACTCGAACCCCGTGTCGAGCAGAAAGGGCAAAGGGTCGCTTCCGTTGACGGAGACTTCGACCCAGACGAGCCCGAAATCCGTCCCGATCGGGACCTCTGCAAGCGCCGCCGTGTCGACCACGGAGGCAGATTCCGAGTTCCTTCCCCCATGGCCATCCGGCTCAGCAGAACAGCCCAGCATGACGAGGACAGCCGCGATCAGGCCGCCCGCGACGAAGTGCCGCAGATCTGCACGCGCGCGGCTGCATGTTCCGTGGAGATCTCGGTGTGGCATGAAAGGAGTCGCAGTTCGGGTTGATGGTTCGGGCTCCCGACTTCCGGTACGGGGACACGATGCCGGTTGTTTCGCCTCCCCGCCGGAAGGTCGCGGCCGGGCCCGGGGTGACGCGTCCCACGTGGCCCGCTATACAGGCGGCGACGGCCCGTCCTCCGGACCTCGAGACCACCGAGCATCGGACCGAAATGGCACTTCTTCATTTCTATCGCGCTCCGGCCCTCTCGCCCTCTCGCACACGCGCGCTCGAAGATCGATTCCGTGCCTCGACTGCGGTCCCGATCCAGGGCATCGGCGCGGAGTTCTGCTTCAACGTGGCTGCCGAAAAGCCTCTGAGCGAAGGGGAGCTGAAGGCCCTGACCTGGCTGCTCTCGGAGACCTTCGAGCCAGAGGGATTTTCCCGGAATAGCTTCCTGGCTGTTCGGGCTGCGGCGTCTCCGGCTCCCGCGGCGGAGCTGATCGAGGTCGGCCCGCGCATGACCTTCACCACGGCGTGGTCCACGAACGCCGTCTCGATCTGCCGTGCCTGCGGGGTCGATTCGATTTCGAGGATCGAACGTTCCCGCCGTTACCTGCTGCATCTCGATCGACCGCTTTCACCTTCCGAACGCAACGCGTTCCTCGCCCTCGTGCACGACCGCATGACCGAGTGCGAGTATCCCGAGTCCCTGCAGAGCTTCGAATCGGGTGTGGAGCCTCAACCCGTCCGGACGATTCCGCTGCTGGAAGAGGGCATGGCCGCGCTGGAGCGGGTGAACCGGGATATGGGCCTCGCCTTCGACGACTGGGACCTGGACTACTATCTGACCCTGTTCCGTGACCGGATCGGACGGAATCCGACCGACGTCGAGTTGTTCGACATGGCGCAGTCCAACAGCGAGCACTCGCGGCACTGGTTCTTCAAGGGACGACTGGTCATCGACGGCGACGAGATGCCGGGCTCTCTGATGGACCTGCTGCGTCGCCCTCTGGACGTCAATCCGCGAAACAGCGTCATCGCGTTCAAGGACAATTCGAGCGCCATCGAAGGCTACCGGATCCGGACGATCGTTCCGGACCGCCCCGGAATGCCGTGTCCGCTGGTGCCGGCCGACCTCGACTACCACGTCCTGTTCACGGCGGAGACTCACAACTTCCCCAGCGGCGTGGCCCCGTTCCCGGGCGCGGAGACCGGGGCCGGCGGCCGGATCCGGGATGTACACGCCGCCGGGCGAGGGAGCCTCGTCGTGGCCGGCACGGCGGCGTACTGCGTCGGGAACCTGAGGATACCCGGCTACGAGCTTCCGTGGGAAGACGCCTCGTTCCGCTATCCGTCGAACCTGGCCTCGCCGCTCGAGATCGAGATCGAGGCTTCGGACGGCGCGTCCGACTACGGCAACAAGTTCGGGGAGCCCCTGATCCAGGGGTACACCCGCTCCTTCGGGATGCGCATGCCGGGAGGGGAACGCCGCGAGTGGATCAAGCCGATCATGTTCAGCGGAGGGATCGGCCAGATCGATGCGCGACACGTCGAGAAGCGCCCCCCCGAGCCCGGCATGTGGGTGGTGAAGATCGGGGGGCCCGCCTACCGGATCGGAATGGGCGGCGGCGCCGCCTCGAGCATGGTGCAGGGCGAGAACGTCGCGGAGCTCGACTTCAACGCCGTCCAGCGCGGCGACGCCGAGATGGAGCAGAAGGTCAACCGCGTCCTGCGCGCCTGCGTCGAGCTGGGAGAGCGGAATCCGATCGTTTCGATCCATGACCAGGGGGCGGGAGGCAACTGCAATGTCCTCAAGGAGATCGTGGAGCCGACCGGGGCCCGCATCGAGGTCCGCGCGATTCCGGTCGGTGACGAGACGCTGAGCGTACTCGAGATCTGGGGCGCGGAGTACCAGGAGAACGATGCGCTGCTGCTGCGCCCCGGCGACGAAGGGCTGTTCCGCGATCTGTGCGAGCGGGAGAAGGTGGTCTGGGCGATCGCAGGCCGGGTGACCGGGGACGGCCGTGTGGTGCTGCACGACGAGAGGGACGGCTCCACGCCGGTGGACCTGGACCTGGAGGACGTGCTCGGAGAGATGCCGCGAAAGATCTTCGAGCTGGACACGGTGGAGCCCGAACTGCAGCCGCTCGAGCTTCCTGACGATCTGACGGTCGAGCGGGCCCTGGAGCGGGTGCTGCGGCTTCTCTCGGTGGGCTCGAAGCGCTTCCTGACGACGAAGGTGGACCGCAGCGTAACGGGGCTGGTGGCCCGGCAGCAGACGGCCGGCCCACTGCAGCTGACGGTCGCGGACGTCGCGGTCATCGCGCAGAGCCACTTCGGCGTCACCGGGGGGGCGACGGCGATCGGAGAACAGCCGATCAAGGGGCTGCTGGATCCGTCCGCCATGGCGCGACTCAGCGTCGGAGAGGCGCTGACCAACCTGGTCTGGTCGCGTGTCAGCCACCTCGAAGACGTCAAGTGCTCGGGAAACTGGATGTGGGCGGCGAAGCTGCCCGGCGAAGGAGCTCGACTGGCCGAGGCGGCCATGGCCTTCGCCGAGGTCCTCGAGGAGCTGGGGATCGCGATCGACGGGGGCAAGGACTCGCTGTCGATGGCGGCGCTCGCACCTGCGGCACGGGAGGGCGACGAGACGGTGATGGCGGACGGTGACTCCCGATCTCACGCTGCCGGGTCGCGGCCGGCTGCTCTACGTGGATCTCGGGGGGGAGCGCTACCGGCTCGGCGGACCCTCGCTGGCTCATTGCTTCGGTCAGGTCGGATCGGAGTCGCCGGACCTCGAGGATCCCGGAGTACTGGAGCGCGCGTTCGGAGTGGTGCAGCTCCTGCTGGAGCAGGGGGTCGTCCGGGCCGGTCACGATCGAAGCGATGGAGGACTGGCGGTCACGCTCCTGGAGATGGCGTTCGCCGGCAACACGGGCTTCGAGGTGGATCTGCCGTTCGATGCATCGCGGGCACTGGAGGTGCTGTTCGCGGAGGAGCTCGGCCTCGTGATCGAGGTGGATCCCGAGGACGTCGAGGCGGCGCTGGCGGACTTTCGGGGCGCCGCCGTGCCCTGCATCGAGATCGGATCGGTGACCGCCGGGCCCGATGTCCGAATCCGCATGAACGGAGAGGAGGTTCTGGGTGAAGACCTCCGGGATCTCCGCGACGTCTGGGAAGCCACGAGTTTCGCCCTCGATGCGCTGCAGGCGGATCCCGACCTGGTGGCCCGCGAGAGAGACGGGCTGTCGTCGCGGTCCGGGCTCAGCTTCGAAGTGCCCTTCGACTACGCCTCTGAGGAAGCCGTAGAGCCCCGGAATGGCGTCCGGCATCCGGTCGCGATTCTGCGGGAGGAGGGTTCCAACTCGGATCGAGAGATGGCCTCGGCCTTCCATGCGGCCGGCATGGAACCGTGGGACGTCACGATGACCGATCTGCTCGAGGGTCGAATCCGGCTCGACGACTTCCGCGGCGTGGTGTTCGTCGGGGGCTTCTCTTATGCCGACGTGCTCGACTCGGCGAAGGGGTGGGCCGGAGTCATCCGGAACCACGAAGAGATCGCGGCGCAGTTCGACGAGTTCTATCATCGGGCGAGCACCTTCAGTCTCGGTGTGTGCAACGGCTGCCAGCTCTCGGCGCTGCTGGGCTGGGTTCCCTGGGAGGGGATCGAGATGACCCGCCAGCCGAGATTCATTCACAATGCATCGGGCCGCTTCGAGTCCCGGTTCGTGGCGACGCGGATCGAGCCGAGTCCCTCGATCCTGCTGCGCGGCATGGAAGGGGCCCGACTCGGAGTCTGGCGCGTGCCCGGGGAGGGAAGGGCCTATTTTCCCGATCCGCACATACTGGAGCGGGTGGAAGACGCAGGCCTCGCGCCCGTCCGGTTCGTGAATGACGACGGGGAGGTCACGCAGGACTATCCGTTCAACCCGAACGGCTCCGCGCATGGGATCGCGGCGCTCTGCTCTCCGGACGGCCGGCACCTGGCGATCATGCCGCACCCGGAGCGGGCCTTCCGCCTGTGGCAGTGGCCCTGGCTTCCGACGGGGCTGCGGAGTCGGATGCGGACCGCCGCCGACGCCGGGCAATCGGCGCCGTCGCCCTGGTTCCGCATGTTCACGAACGCACGGGAATGGTGCGACGAGACCGACTAGATGAGAAGAGAGAGGGCCTCCCGGATTCGAGGCCCTCTCTTTCCGACGTACCGACCTTCCGGCCGCGTACTCAGTTCAAGTCGATCACGAATCCCGTTCGCTCACCGCTGCGCGTTTCCTTCACCGTGCAGCGGAGCCTGTGCTCCGTCCCGTTCGCCGCCACCTGGCCGACTCCGCTGATCATGAACGCGGATCGGTAGGGCTGCAGGACCGTGACGAAGGTGAGGCCGGGAATCGGAGAGAAGATGTCCGGCACCCCCGTCGCATGGGCCTGCAACGTTCCACTCCCCACGAACTCGGCAGGCCCGTCGCCCGGCGAGCCCGGCGCGTACGCCATGTAGGCGTTGTTGTCGGTGACCTTCATGGTGACCGTGCCGTCGGGGTTCATGCGGTAGAACGACCCGTTCTGCCGATTCTCCTGAAACAGAACGCAGACGTCGCCGGACTCGGTGTCGCTCAGGAAGGCCCCGAAGAGTGCGACACCTTCAATGAATCCGGCGCCGTTGCCGCTGTTCCGTGCCGCCGCGGCGATC
>JARRPA010000128.1:0-5394 GCA_037383305.1 Gemmatimonadota bacterium
CGAGAATCCGATCACCGCGAACCGCTCGGGCAGCAGCTGGTAGCGTTCGAGCTCGAACAGCGCCGGGATCAGCTCACGACCGGCCAGGTCCCCGGAGGCCCCGAAGATCACGACGACGCAAGGATCCGGCGGTGATCCACCGTGCAGTCCCCGGGTACCCATCGCGTGGAAGTCCGTCATTCACCTGCCTCGGCGTGCAAGGCGTGCCCGCCGAACTGATTGCGTAGTGCCGCGATGACCCGGGCGGAAAAAGGACTCTCCTCGCGGGACGCGAACCTCGCGTACACGGCGTCCGTGATCGCGGGGATCGGCAGCGCCTTGTCCACCGCGTATTCGATCGTCCAGCGTCCCGTGCCGGAGTCATCGATGTAGCCCGCGATGCGCGCGAGATCCTGTCCTTCTTCGCGAAACGCACGCGCCAGCAGCTCGACGAGCCAGGACCGGATCACCGATCCGTGCTGCCACAGGTCGGCGATCTGCGTCAGGTCCAGGTCGAACTCGGACCTCTCCAGGCAGGCGAATCCTTCCCCCACGGCCTCGAGCATCCCGTACTCGATCGCGTTGTGGATCATCTTCACGAAGTGACCCGATCCACCGGGCCCCACGTGGGCGAAACCGCCGGCCGGCGTCAGCGCCTCCCAGACAGGTGACAGCCGGTCAACCACCTCGCGCGGGCCTCCTGCCATGATACAGTAGCCCTCCTCCAGCCCCCACACGCCTCCGCTCACTCCGGCATCGACGAAGTGGACGCCCCTGGCGGCGGCCTTCCGTCCCTCCTCGATCGAATCGAGATACCGGGAGTTGCCGCCGTCGATCAGGACGTCGTCCGGCGCCAACAGGACGAGGAGGCTCTCCAGGGTCTGACGGGTCGGCTCCCCGTGCGGCACCATCACCCACACGGCGCGCGGTGCTGCAAGCTGTCCGACGAGATCCTCCAGGGTTGCCGCCGGGTTCGCGCCGGACGCGGTCGCCGCCTGCACCTGTGCGGCGTCCAGATCGTAGGCGACGACGTCGTGCCCCGCTTCGAGGAGCCGCTTCACCATGTTCCCGCCCATGCGGCCGAGACCGACCATTCCAATCTGCATGTTCTATCTCCACACGTGAGTGACGCTCGTCGAGGACCCTGGAATCATACCGCCTCGACGGTCACTTCGAAGTCCGAACCCTCCCACTGCCCTCCCTCGGTCCAGCGGAACGTGAACTGGACCCGGGACCCTTCCGGCGCGGTGTCCGATGGCAGATCGGCATAGTGTGCGCCGAGCCCCGTATCGATCGTCTCGGTATCGTGAACCGTCGTCCAGCCATCCATACTCCAACGGACGGCGGCTGGCGACCGCAGATCGACGCGCAGCATGCGTCCCGGAGGCATCGTGCGGATCTTGTTGTTGAACCGCCACACCGAGAGGCGCGACTCGCGCGGTTCCACGAGGTACCGCGCGGCCGGCTGCGGAGGCGCGTCGAACACGCGCCTGTCGGCGAGCGACCTTACAAGTTTCACGTACTCCGCGTGCGCCCACACGAGCGGCATGGCCGAGCCGGACGGGTGCCCGTTGTGGAGCTCCCGCTCCGGCACGTCCGGAGCGTCCCACACCTGCTCGGGCAGGAAGCCTTCCGGGCTGGCCTGCGCCCCCATCACGCCGAGCAGCGCTCGCGCGGCATCGAGGTGGCCCGCCGCGAGCTCATAGTGCGCCCGCTCCCCGGTCAGGAGCGGCCAGCCGCGACCGACGCCCGTCCCGTCGAACGGCGCCCCGTCCTCGTGCTCGCCGTATCCGTCCTCGTTGTAGCGGTGCCACGCGGGCCCGGTGGAGGTCTCCGTGCGCAGCAGAGCGTCGATGACCTGAACCGTGTTCAGGATTCGCGGGTCGTTGGCATCGCGCAGGCAGAACCGGACGAGGGCGAGGGCGTCGGCGCTCACGATCTCCCCGTACGGCGCACGGCTGTGATCCACTGGCCGGTTCTTGACCGGCACGAATCCGGAGGCCGGCGATGCCCCATCCGCTACCTCGGGCGGCGCGATGCGCGCGTAGTATCCCTCCACGCCGAGCCGTCGCGCGAGATCCGAATCGGTGACGTAGGTCCAGCGATCGATTCCGTCATACCATGAGTCGGCCGTATCGCGCAGGTACTCGGCGGCGCGCGCCTCTCCGGCCTCGTCCGCGAAGTCGGCCGCCGCGAGGAGCGCCGCCACAGTGACGGCCAGCGTGAAAGGGGAGTAGCCCCCGTCTTCCTCCCACCGATCCTGCGGAGTCACCGGTCCCGTGAGCGCGAGATACGTCGCCGCGCGGCGGATCATGAGCCACGGAGCGAGCCCGTCGAGCGCCCCGTGTCTGCGCAGCATGTCAGCCAGCAGGATCGGAAATCCCGTCTCGTCCAGCTGGATGCCGTTCCAGTACGGGCCTCCGTCGAGCCACATGTTCTGGGGCCAGTGGCCGTCGTCCTCCTGGGTGGAGGCAAGGAACATCAGTGCGTCGCGTGCCGCGCCCGCTCGCCCCGCGGCGAGGAGACTGCCGGCCGTTTCGACGAGATCACGAGGCCACACGAGGTGGTATCCGCCCAGATCGTGGTCCCCGCGCGCGAACCCCCAGGGAATGGACAGGCTCGCGATCGTCGCCCCGGCGTGCGTCTTGTCTTCGTGGGTCTTGAGCACCGCGGTGCTCACGCGATAGAGATCAACGCTGTCGTCCGGGGCCCCGGGGCCGTCCTCCTGATAAGCCGTCCAGCCTCGAACGTACTCCGCCATCACCTCGTCGAAGGGAGTCAGCAGAGAGGCGCGGGCGTTCTCGGCTGCCTCGTCGGGCGTATTCCCGAAGCCGAGCGACAGGGTGAGACGGCCCTCGGACGGGACGAGAGGAAGCTCGGCCGTCAGAGCCAGGTTCCCGTCCGGCGCATCTTCGTAATGTTCCGTCAGGTATCCGTGCCGCTTGATGTCGTGCCATGCGTCCTCGGGTCCGACGTAACTGCAGGTCATGTCGCCGAACGGCTGAGAGCAGGCGAGCGCCAGCGCTACGTCGCCGCGGGCCGCGCACAGGAGAGGTTCGCCCCCTGGCTCACCGACCCAGCCGTGATTCCCGTAGCCCTGATTGCCGATGTGCGGGGCGAGCAACACGAACAGGCGGTAGTCGCCCAGGCCACCCGCCAGGGGCTCGAAGCGGACGCTCTGGAGCAGCACGTCGCGCCCCGGATCCGTGAAGACGTTCTTGGTGATCCGGTATCGCTGACGCGTGCATCGGTTCGTCAGACGGTAGGCCGGAACTCCCGGACCGAGCGGTTCCACCTCGTGGCTGGCGTGACGCTTCTCCTCGGAGAAGAAGCCATCGGGGCCCGTCACCAGCAGACCGAGGTCCCGGATGTTGGCCCGGTCCACCCGCGGATAGTAGACCTCGTTCACGATGCCGTGCGACAGCGTGAACCACACGCGGCTGTGCCGCGACACCGCCGTGCCGACTCCGCTCTTGGCGCTGGAAGTCCAACGCGGTTCGATCCCGGGTCCGCCGGGCGGCGCATCGTGTGCGCTCATTCATGCACTCCGTACGTGCCCTCGGGTCTACCTGCGCGTGGAGGACGGCGGTCACGGCAGGGACCGGAACCTGGCGTCACCCAATTCCCGAAGCTGATCTTCGCCTCGTCAGCTCCAGGCGCGTATCAGGCCCTCTGCTATGCATTCCGACATGGGACTACCTCTGCCAGAGCCCGTGTTGGATGCCACCCTGGAGGTAGATGGCGAACGTGCCGTGACCAGGGATTTCCATTGGTGGGTGGGCTACCTCGCCGCCGCATTCCACTGCCGCCTCGAGTGCAGCGGCAATGTCGCCCACCAGCCAGTAGGCCCGCATGACCGGCTCTTCCGCCTCGTGCATCGGCGCACGCACTCCCACCAACCCGCCTCCGACGAGAGCGGCGGTACGGGCGTTACCGAGCCCGGCTACGGGCTCGCCGAACTGCACCGAGTTCGCCGCTTCGTAAGCGTTGCAGACGCCATCTACATCCCGGGTCACGACTTCGAGATACTCGACTCGCATGGCACTCTCACTGATGGTGGATGGACTTCTTCACGACAGGCCTGACGGTCAGCGCCCGAGCTGCACGCCAACCAGGTTCGATTGCCTGGAAGGTTCACCGCGTCAGCTCCAGGCGCATGTCAGGCCTATGCCGTCATTACGGACTTGTCGCGAAGTCAGAAACCGTTGGACTGATGGTAATATCGTCTACCCAGAACGTGCCGGGACTCAGCACGTTGACCTCCAGGCGGAGGCGATCGAATTCCTCGGGCATTGCGTACAGGTGTTCGTAGTGACGCCATTCGGGAATGGAATCCCCCGCCTCGACGATCGTCTCGTATTCGCCTTCGAACGCATTCACGCCACCGACCTTTGCCCGGAATCGGGAGCCGTCGTTCTTCACCCAGAGGCCAACGCGGTACGTCGTTTCCGCTGTGGCCTCGTACTCCTTGCTGAAACCGGGCGAATGCCAGCCACCGGTCGGAGCACAATCGCGCACGATGAATTTGAGAGACTGCTTGCCTTCCTTGTACTCGACCGTGTCGATCACAAGGTCGTAATCGCCCGAGGGTATCGTTGCCGGTGTGTAGACGAGCCAGTTGACGGGGAGTCCATCTCTTGTGACCTCGAAGCCACCATTGATGCCAACGGACTCATCGATCACTGACTCGCTCATCTTCTCGCAGCCAAGAAGGAAACTGCTCACGACGACAGCGAGTAGAGCGATGACTCGGAGCCTGATCATGTGGGCTCCCCTTCCAGAGAGGACACGTGCGACTTCCTCATCGTAGCATCAAAGCGCAGTCACGTCCCAGGTAACTAACGACTTCGGGGTCTGGCTTGAGGGAGCAGCATGCACCCCGGCGGTCGTGAGGTGCAAGCCGAACAACCGCCCGGCCCTTCCGCCTGCTCCGTCAGGTTCAAACCCTTGGTGGAAAGCCGCCCGGTGCGATGGCATCGATCTCACTCGAGGTCGTACTCTGCCTGAAACGCGGCAACGAACCGGGGATCAAATCGGTTACGGATGCCGTGCCAGAACGAGGCGAACTGCGGGGTCATGAAGTTCTGGTTGTCGTGGAAGCCGTACAATTGCAAGGAGGATTCCGGAAGGACGCCTTCGTCGACCTGCAGGTACGCGTTTTCGACCATGCGTAGCATGCCCCACATCGCCCAACGTGCCTGGGCGGAGTCAGCCATCGACAGGGCCCGGGCGGCGAGCGTGTCGCGTTGCCACATCAAGGTCCAGGCGCGGGCCAACTCAGGCTCCTCGGCTACTGCGTAGAGGGTTTGAGCGGCTCGGTCGGCAAGGCCCTGCCGTGTCTGCAGGCGCAGAGCCTCCGTGTTCTGTCGGACCTGTAGCCCGACGAACACGAGCGACGCGATCACGGCCAGCGAA
>JARRPA010000129.1:0-9643 GCA_037383305.1 Gemmatimonadota bacterium
GCTCCGTAGCCTTTCGAGCCACTCTTCCAGCACCGTTCGCTCGACCGGCCGGTGTGGAAGCCGGTCCGCGATCTCCTCTCCCTCGGGGAGGACCCGGTTCAGCTCCTCCGACACCAGCTCCCCCGCGGCCGCCGGTTCGGACTCCTGTCCATCCTCCGGCTCCGCAGCCCTCTCCCGGGCAGCCACTTCGACGGGAGGCCGTGTCGGCTCGACCGAATCGATCGCTTCCGATCCGGCAGGATGATCGATGGCTTCATCCCGCGAGGTCGCGTCGACTGTTTCGGTCGACTCTTCCGGCGCTTCCTGCATCGAATGCGAGGGGCGCGCGCCGCGAGCCGCCCGCATGCCGAGGACGGCGTCGAGGCCGTCGCGCAGTGCCTCATCCTCCGGACGATCGACGAGCAATTCCCGGTAGATCGCCTCAGCTTCGTCGATCAGACCCTGCCTTGCGTACAGATCCGCCATCGTCCGGGTGAGGAGATCCGCATCCGCGTCCTCTCCGTCGCCCGGGTCCTCCATTTCCTCGTCCCGCTGTCCGTCGTCGGCTTCTCGAGGCTCGTACCACCAGGCACCGGCCGGCGCGGAGCCATCGGCTTCGGACTCGACTTCCGCGGGGAGACCGTCATCGAGGATCGCCGCATTCAACGGCTCGGAGAAGGCAGCGACGGCTCCCTCCTCGGCGGACTCGACGACCGGCCCCGACCACAACTCCGAAACGAGGCCGCGTCCATCGTCGTCGATTTCGGAAATCGCCGAATCCGGGTCGACGTCCTCCACGTCCGGATTCACCGACCCGCCCTGCCCTGTCGGGGCGGACGTCGCCGGGTTCAGCGCCTCCGGCGGAGGATCGTTCCACCATTCGCCACCCGTCGGCCCGGGGGATGACTCCGGTTGCGAGTCGGCCGGCTGCTCGCGCAACTCGGCCAGGCGTGCCGAAGACTCCTCACCCTGCGGATCTGCCGCCTGCAACCTCTCGAGCCAGGAGATCTCCGACTCCCGATCTCCCGACTCGCGGGCCATCTCGGCGAGACCCCGGATCGCGACGAGATTCTCCGCATCCAATTCGATCACTCTTTCGAACGCTTTCCGAGCCTCGTCGATCCGTCCGAGATCGCGAAGAGTCCGGGCGCTCACGATGTGGGCGCTCAGATAGTCCGGATGCCGCCGGATTCCCTCCTCGAGCACCTCGAGCGCCCGCACCGCGTCGCCGGACTTCCGGTAGGCGTCCGCCAGACGTGCGAACACCAGGCTTTCGGGCTGATTGCGGAACTGCTCTTCGAATCGGCGAATCTCGTCCTGAACGGACTCGTCGAAAGGCATCCTTCGCTCCCGGGTATCGGTACGGTGGGCCCGCGGCGGAGCTCGCGGACATCTGAAAGGTAGACCGGCCGTTTCGGGGGTGTCAAACCGCATCGCATCGGAAAATCGGTTGCCCGCGGGCGGCTTCACGGGTAGCTTGGAACGCTTGTTTTCGGTCGGCCCGGAAGGCCGTACCGGCCCCGGGCAGTCCCCGGCTGAGAACCATGTCGATGGAGTGACGTTCCGCATGTTCATGCGCTCGATTCGGGCAAATACGAAGTGGGTCATGCTCGTGATGGCGGTGGCCTTCGCCGCCTGGCTGGTGTTCGACTGGGTGAACCAGCGCGATCAGGCGGCCCTTCAAGGTGTGAATCCGGTCATCGCCACGGTGAACGGGCAGGAGGTCCGGAATATCAGGTGGAATGAAGCCTACGGATTCGCCCTGGACGCAGCCCGGGCGCGCTCGGGACGTTCGCTCACAGACGAAGAGAGGCGCCAGGTCGAGAGCGAGGCGTGGGAGGGGATGATTCAGGACATTCTCGTCGAGCAGGAGATCGAGCGGCTCGGGATCGAAGTGTCGGAATCCGAAATCCGCCAGGCTTTCCGTACCAGCCCGCCTCCCGACCTGGTCCGGCACCCCGCGTTTCAGACCGACGGTAGCTTCGATTACGCCAAGTACCAGCAGTTCTTCGCCGATCCAACGGTCGATGAGCAGTTGCTGATGCAGATCGAGCAGTACTACCGGCAGACGCTGCCACGTTCCCGGCTCGCGCAGCAGATTTCGAGTGGCACGGCAGTCAGTGATGGAGAAGTCTGGCAGGCCTTCCGGGACCAGAACGAGTCTGCGACCGTGCGCTACATCACCGCACCGCTGGAGCAGCTCGCACCGTCGGTCGAGATCGAGGTCCCGGAGTCCGACGCCCGAGCCTATTACCGCGAGAACCAGGAAGAATTCGCTCGACCCGCCTCGGCCGTGGTCCGAATCGCGAGCTTCTCGACGACGCCCACGGCCACCGATACGACGGCCGCCCGGTCGCTGGCCGACTCGGTACGGATGGCCATCGAGGCAGGCGACCTGACGTTCGAAGAGGCGGCGGCGGACTACTCCGCAGATTCGCTGACAGCCGATCAGGGCGGAGTGCTCGGACGATTCGCTCCGGGTCAGCTGGTCCCCGTGATCGCGGACGCGGTCGAGGGCCTGGATGCGGGAGAAATCGCGGGTCCCGTATCCACGCCGGCGGGCTTCCGACTGCTTACGGTGACGGACCGCTCGGGTGACTCCGTGAGCGTCGCTCATATCCTCTTTCCCGTCGTCCTGTCGGAAGCCGGCGAAGATGAGATCTTCCGGACCATGGACGACTTCGAAGGCATCGCTCTCAATCGGGGAATCGCGGCGGCGGGCGAAGAGATGGGCATCACCGTCCGCAGCGACGTGACGGTGACCGACGGTTTCGACTTCGTGCCGGGAGTCGGCTCGCTGGGAGTGGGCGTCGATTGGGCCGTCGATCCCGCGACACCCCTGGACGAGGTCAGCGAGTTCTTCGAGAACGGATCGGGATACCACATGCTCGAGGTCGTCTCCCGCACGGAGCCGGGTACGCTCACGTTCGAGGAGGCGCGCCCCCGCATCGAACGCGCCCTCGCCGAAGCCAGGCAGAAGGAGCGAGCGGCCGAAGTCGCGCAGGGACTGGCTGAGCAGGTGCTCGGTGCTCCCTCTCTCGAAGCGGCAGCGGAGAGCCTCGGCTGGACTTACGGCGAGACCGACCCGTTTACCCGGGGTGAGTTCGTAGAGGGACTCGGGCGCGGGACCGAGGCAGTCGGGGCCGCCTTCGGCTCTCCGATCGGTACCGTCACGGGACCGTACGACGCCGGCAGCGGAATGGTGTTCCTGCGGGTCGAGCAGCGGACCGCTCCGGACAGTGAGATGTTTCAGGTCGTCAGAGGTCAGTTGAGGTCGCAACTGGAGGCCCAGTTATCGCAGACGAGCGTGAATCGCTGGGTGCAGGCTCTCAGGGATGAGGCGGAGATCGTGGACCTGCGTGACCGACTGCGGGCGCAGCAGGGACAGGTCTGAAGTCGCTCGGAAGCGACGCACGAAAGGCCGGCGCGGGATCGGGCCCGGCGATCGATATCGGTCGCCGGGCCCGTCATCTGCGGTCAGACGGAGTTCTGCTCCTGCTTCTCACGCTCGTTCTTCGCGGCCTCCGAGAGTGAATCGGAGTTGCCGATCTCCCGGAACTCGCCTTCCACTTCCTTCAGCGAGCCCTTGAACTCCCGGATGCCCTTTCCGAGCGAACCCCCGATTTCGGGGAGCCGTTTCGCGCCGAACAGCAGCAATACGATGAAGAGGAGAATCAGGACTTCCCACATTCCGAGATTGCCGAACATGTGCCCACCTTCCAGGAGACGGGAGCGATCAGAGCAGAGACCGCGAGAACCACGCCAGAAGTAGTATCCCGACGACGCTCAGAATGTTCAGTCTGAGCACCAGGGGACCGATTGTCATGGCGACGACCAGCAGGTCCACGGTGAGAGGACCGAGTGACGTCGCTACGGTCGTGATGAAGAACTCTCGCGCTGCGCTCGCCGGCAGCGCCAGGGCGGCCAGTTCCGTGAGTAACGACCCGAGAAGCATGCCGCCGGCGACGATCAGCGTCACGCGCTTCGCCGAGGGTCGCCGCCGGCCGCTGAATTCGATGCTCACTTCTGTCGCTCCAGTACGAATTCCACTGTAAGTCGCAGAATCTCGACCGCCGGATCGTCCGGCAACGGCCCGAGCCGATCGAGAGCGGATGAAGCGTAGTCCCGCGCTACGTCACGCGCACCATCGAGCCCTCCCGCATCCCGAACCGATTCGATGACACCCGCCACCTGCGCGTCCGAGGGGCTCTCGTCCGAGAAAAGGTCGTTCACGGCGCGACGCTCGGCCGTTCCCATTCGAGGAAAGGCGAGGATCAGCGGCAGCGTGACCTTGTGCTCCTTCAAGTCCAGTCCGTTCGGCTTGCCGGTCACATCGGAGGAAACCGTGTAATCGAGCAGATCGTCGACGATCTGGAAAGCCATGCCGAGGTCGTGTCCGTAGCCACCGAGCGCTTCGCGGTACTCCCTCCGCCCGACGAGCGCGCCCAGTTCACACGCGGCTGACATGAGAGACGCCGTCTTGCAGTCGCATAGGCTGAAGTAGTCCTCGACGGTCGTGTCGAGAGCATCATGTGCGGCCAACTGCCGCATCTCACCAATCGACATGCGGTTGGATGCGTTTGCAAGCAGGCGGATCGCCTCGATATCTCCCATGCGGGTCACCTCCACCAGCGCACGGGAATAGAGGTAGTCGCCCATGATCACCGCCACCTGGTGGCTCCAGCGCGAATTGACGGTCGGCATCCCGCGGCGTTGGGGAGAGTGATCCACCGCATCGTCGTGTACCAGTGTCGCGACGTGCATCAGCTCCACGATCGAGGCGAGGCGTACGGCTTCGGGTCGAGCACTGCCGCCGACCTCATTGCTGAGCAGAAGCAGAGTCGGACGAAGGTACTTGCCCCGACGCGCAAACAGGTACTCGGAGACTTCGTTGATGGCACCGAAGTCAGCCGTGATCATCCCGTGCAGTTCCGCGTCCATGGCGACGAGTCGCTCCCGGACGGGGGCCTGCAGCAAGGACAGCGTCGGAAGTGCGGCTTCGAGCATCCTCTCCCCGGGCACAGGTACGCGGCGCGAAGCCGCCTGCGGAAGAACGCCCCGATAATACCGTCACCCGGAGAGAGCGGACAACCTGCCTGCGGCATCCATGAATGTCGGTTCGACCTCGACGACCCTCCGCAGTCGCCCGATCGCTGCTTCGCGGTCGCCCCGTTCCTCGAGCAGCAGCGCGATCCGGTACCAGATCATGGGCGACGGTCCGGCGAGATTCAGCGGGTGCGACTCCGCCTCGCGGAGAATCTCGAGTGCACGATCAGGCTCGCCGGCTCGTACGCAGCAGTCCGCCATCGCCTCCCAGACGGGACGTGGATCCTCACGGCCGACCACGGCCTGTTCCAGTTCCGCGATCGCCTCCTCCCACATCTCCATCTGCTTGAAGGCGACCCCGATCGACCCCGTCGCGGGCCGGGGCGAAGGGTCGCTCCGCCAGTGCTTCCGCGGCCTGACGTGCAACGGGATGATCCGGCTCGATATCCAGAATTCGAGCATATACCGTCCGAGCGCTCTCCGGCGCCTGCTGGCGACGCAGGCTGGAAGCCAATGCCAGGTAGGAATCCACGAGCAGGGAGCGGTCATTCAGGCCCAGCGCGAATTCGGCGCGCTGATGATGCAGTACGACATCATCCGGTCGAAGGGTCAGCAGGAAGTCGACAATACGGATCGCTTCCCGAAGTTCGCGGGCATCTTCCAGCAGTGCGAGTGCCCGGAAAAGCCGAACCATGGCCTCTTCTTCCTGTGCGGCCGCGACGAGTTCCTCGGCCTCGGCGCGGAGGCTGGCGGCGGCCTCCACCGGCGTTCGCTCCTCGAGCACGACGGCTCCGGTCGAAACGTCCGGTGCCGGGCCCGGCAGCGATTCCCCGGCCTCCCGTGGCGTCGGCGCTTCCTCCATCTCGTCCGGCGTGAGTTTGCGCTCGCGGGCCCGCCCGGCAAGGTCCTCGAGTTCGCCGGCGACCGTGTTCTCGTCCCGGGCGAGCGCGAGCAGCATGGAGGCGGCTCGGGCCGCCACGTGTCCGTCCCCTGAACCGGCCGTCGTCAATTCACGTACCGCTTCGACCGTGAGGCCCATTTCGGCATACGCGGAGCCCAGATCGAGATGCGCCCGATAGTCCGTGCGACCCGCATCTTCCGCCTCGCGGATCTGGTACTGGGCGAGGCGTGCCCGGAAGAAGAGGGCCTGAAGATCGGGCTCCAGCGACTCCTCTCCATCCGGTCCGGCAGGTGCCTCGATCGTGGGATCCGGATCGGTCGATATCCCTGACACCTCCTCGCTCGCGTTCACCGCGAGGTCGGGTGGCACGTCCGGTTCCGACGCCATGCCGGGGGACCCTGGTTCGCCCGCGGGCGGAATTGCACGCCGCGGATCCTCGATGGCCTCGGACGTGACCGTCGGAGGGTGGAGCTCCTCCCGCTGCCCGGGACCGGCACTCGGATCCCGGACCATGACCGGGCTCGGTTCGACGATGGAGACGATCCGCTCGGCGCCCCTGCGCACACAGGATGGATCGGCCATGCCGACGCGAAGTTCCTCCACGGCGGCCGCATCGAGTCCCATCGCCTGGAATGCGACGCCGAGGTCATAGTGGAGCGATGGTCCCCCGCGCCCGAGCGCAGCTCCGATCCCGTCCCGGAACTCCTCGAGCTCGGAGAGCACGAGCTCATCGATCTCCGCCAGGTCCCCCCGGTCCGCTCGGCCGGCCCCGGGAGCGAACCCGCGGACTCGCTCGGCACCCGCGCCCAGCGCGGCGGAGAGCTGATCGGCCAGACGAATCCGGGATTCCTCGGATTCGGGCGCGCTCGAGGAATCGGGCGACGGCACCGTCGGGTCCGACTCGACCTCCGAGGCCGAGTCCTCCTTCGGAGCGAGTTTTGACTCTACCGGTTCTCCGAGATCGCGGAGCCGGGTCTCCAGCTCTGACACATCTTCGCCCCGGCGGCGAGCGCTCGCCGCAGCCAGCCGAATCTGCGCCGCCGCCTGTGCCCGATGTCCGCGCTCCGAGAGCAGGTCGGCGATCGTCAGGCGAATGCTCTCGTCGTCGGTGGCATCCACGAGCTCCTGGACGCCCTCGAGGGCCTCCGACAGCTTTCCCTCGGCCTGCAGCCGATCGACATACTGGAGTAGAGAAGAGCGGGCCTCGGCGATCAGTCCCGTCGTAGCATGCAGCAGGGCGAGTCTGCGGAATACATCGGTGCGATCGGGCGCGACTCTCAGGATCTTGTTGCAGAGCGCGACCGCGCTGGTCGAAAGCTGGCTCTCGGCATAACGGTCCGCCGCAATCTCGTAACATTCGACTGCCTGATTGACTTCTCCGATCCGGATGTGAAGGTCGCCGATCCGATTGAACAGGCCGAGCTCCTCGTGTCCGCCTCGACGCTCGTCGAACCGCAGGGCCTCACGATACAGCTGAATCGCCTTGCGCCAGTCGGACCTCTGCTCCGCTCGTCTGGCTTCATGCTTGAGCTTCTGAAACGTCGTCATGACCCTCTCTTCTGCCAGTCGACCTGTCCGCGGATTCGCGCAGGTCACAAGTCGATCGTGCGGTCTGCCATCCCGTGTGCCGCCGAAATCGGGCCATCGGCTCGGGTCCTGTTCGGTCGTCACCCGGTCGGACTCCCGGATGGCCTGAATTCACGCGGGATTCCTTTCATCGGGACGTCCACCGGACCTCGCGACTTCGGTCCCGGCGCGCGGCGGCCGTGAGCCGGAGGTTCAAGAAGCCGGCCACCTTCACTCCGAGCACGCGAAGAACTCGGGAGAGAAGGATCGGCCGCGTTGGATCCCGATCAGTTCGTGCGCTGGTTGTAATCGCCGTGGAGCTCCGGCGCATCGGTCAGCCGGACACTGACGCTGAAGAGCGTGTTTCCGTTCGGTGCCCGGGAGAACTGGAAGGAGGCGCGCCAGCGATGCAGGTCCCGGTCGAGCGTGATGAACTGGGTGCCGAACTCGCTCTGCGTGAAATTGTACTGCGTCGTCCAGCGCACGGACCAGCCGGGCGTCGGCTGAAAGGTGAGCGTACCATCGATCGTCTGGCTCTCCCTGCCCGCTTCCTCGGCACGCGAACGGATCAGGGAATACCGCAGCGAGACCGACCAGCTTCCGCCGCCACGAGCGTTCGAGAACGGATCGGAACGATAGGAGCCTTCGAATTCGCGGAGGCGGTATCGGGAGTCCACGTTCTGAGGAGACTCCGCCTCGATGTCCGATCGACCCGTACCGCCTGAGCGGCCGAGGCCGAAGATGTCTCCCAGTCCGGTTCCCGAACGAAGGGAGAAGCTCATCGCCAGAGACTCCATGAAGGGTTTGAAGCGACGGTCGTTCCCGGCTCCCTCGAACAGGTCGTGCCGTATGTTGAGTTGGAATCCTCTCAACAGGTCGGAGCTGAACGCATTGCTCAGCTTCTCGGTCACCAGGGTCGAGCCGCCGTCCTCACGGGCGAAGTCGAACGCCAGCGCATCGGTCCGGATGGCGAGAAGGGTGACCGTCTGGGCTACGGGGCGTCTCGTCGGCCCGTCCTCCCGACCGAACACCGCGTTCGGGTCGCGCGCGCCGCCGACGGGGCCCGTCCCGAGCGCCACGGAATCATCCGGCAGAGCATCGAGCCCCTCCACGTCCGGCAGAGAGACGCGACCGCCTCCGGGAATCGAATCGCGTTCCCCGTAGGCGCCTCGTCGGTCGAGAGAGTCCTGCCAGGCGACCCGGACGGAGTCGGCCTGTGGAGCTTCCGAGCGATCCGGCTTGACCCTCGCCTCGATCGTCTGGTTGAATCCTATGTTCAGCGTGTTGCGGAGATCCGACACGCCTCCGAGACCCGGAATGCCCGCGAGCGTGGAATCGATCGAAGTCGCCGGGGAGTACGCCCACGTCAGCTGGGGCGAGATCTTGTGTCGAATGCGTTCGAATGAGCCGAAACCCGGATAGAAACCGTATACATCACTGGATATGCTGGCTCCGAAACTCGCGCGCATCGGGGCCGACACGAATCCGAGCCCGAGCGTGTCGATGTTCACGGATGTCCCGGAAATCTGCGCTGTCGGCCGGAAAGTGGTCGACCCGATCAGATTCACCTGATAATTCAATGCCGCGTTCCAGGCGAGTGTCTGTTCGAGGATCGACGGCAACTCGGCGACCAGCGAGTCGAAGGGAGTCTGCTTCAGACGTCCGTAGTTGGCACTCGCCCGCAGCGTGAACTTCCGCAGCGTCAGACTCCCGCTGGAGGTCACGGATGTCTGATCCAGGTCCGTGCCCTGATCGAGCTCCACCGTTCTCCGATTTCCGCTCGCCGAGCCGCTCAGCACGATGTTGTTGAACCAGCCCTGGCGAGTGGTGGGAGCACGGAAGAGGGTCAGCGGGGAGAAAGACAGGTTGATCGCGGGGAGCTTGGTTTCCACCCTGTCGTCGTTCAGATACTGCCGGCGTCTGGCACTCGCCGAGAGGTTGGCGAATCGGAATCGGTGGTTCAGACAGATGTCCGAGTCGATCGTCTGCGTCTGTTCGTCCGGCCGGAAGCTCTCATCCTGGTAGATCTGCTTGTCTTGAATGTACTGGATCGAAGCTCTCAGCTGCGTGTTCAGTCCGATGCTCTGATCGTGATCCCAGTCCAGGCGGAGATTGTTTCCCGAGTCCCTGAAGCTCTGGCTGTACAGCAGC
>JARRPA010000130.1:0-5342 GCA_037383305.1 Gemmatimonadota bacterium
GAGGCCAACCGGATTGTACACCTGGGCCGTGATCTCCCCGCCGATGAGGCCAGGAGCCTCCGCACGATCGACGGCACCGATCTCCTTGCCATGCCGGGCCTGGTGAACGCACACACCCATGCCGCGATGACCCTGTTCCGCGGCTATGGCGACGACATGCCGCTCATGCCGTGGCTGCAGGAGCGGATCTGGCCGGCCGAGGCGAAGCTCACGGAGGAAGACGTCTACTGGGGGACGCGGCTCGCGTGCGCGGAGATGATCCGGACCGGGACGACACTCTTCAATGACATGTACTGGAAGGTTCCCCACGCGGCACGGGCGGTCGCCGATGCGGGCCTGCGGGCGACGGTCAGCGGGGGGCTCATCAGCGGCGGGTTCCTGGGTGACCTGAAGGGCGAGATCGTCGATCTGATCGACAGGTACGAGGCCGGCGACTTTACAGACCGGGTGCGGCTCGCGATCGCGCCGCATGCGCTCTACACGGTGACACCAGAGGATCTGGAGTGGTGCGCGCGGATCGCCTCCGATCACGAGCTGCCGATCCAGATTCACCTCTCGGAGACATTGCATGAGGTGGAGGAATGCGTCGAGAAGCACGGAGTGAGACCGGCGTTCCACCTCGAGAATTGCGGCATCCTCGATCGCCCCACCACCCTGGCGCACGGCGTGTGGTTGAATCCGGACGAGCTCGCCATGCTGGCGGAGCACCCGGCCACGGTCGTCCACAACCCGGTCAGCAACCTGAAGCTCGCCTGCGGGCAGGGGCGCGAAGTGCGCGGCTGGTTCGATTATCCGACGGCGAAGGCGGAAGGGGTGAACGTGGCCCTGGCTACCGACGGTGCCGCGTCGAACACGAACCTCGACATGTTCGAGGAGATGAAGTTCGCCTCCCTGATGGCGAAGCACGCGTCCGGAGATCCCACGTGCATGCCTGCCGCCGAGGCGCTGGAGATCGCCACGCGCGGCGGGGCGGACGGGATGGGCTGGATGGACGCGGGCCGGCTCGAGGTCGGAGCCCTGGCGGACATCGTCCTGCTCGACCTCACGGAGGTCACGCTCACGCCAACGCACGATCCCGTGAGCCACGTCGTCTACGCCGCGAACGGCGGCTGCGTGCACACGACGATCTGCGATGGACGGATACTGATGGAGGCTGGCCGGATCGAGGGCTACGATGAGATCCGGGTTCGCGCGATCGAGGCCGCGACGCGGGTCACGACCGACTGACGGCCGGGAGCGATGAGCACGACGCCCGAGCGCAGCATCTGGACGGTGAGCGACGGCGCCCGCACGGTCGTTCGCCACATCGATCAGACGCGCCTGCCGGGCGAGCTGGTGATCGGCGCGCTCCGCAGCTGGCAGGATGCGGATGAGGCGATCCGGACCATGCGTGTTCGCGGCGCCCCGCTGATCGGAGTCACCGGTGCCTATGGGATCTGCCTCGCCGTCCAGTCGGATCCCTCGGACGCGGGTCTCGCCATCGCGGCCTCGCACCTGCGCACGGCCCGGCCGACGGCAATCAATCTGGCTCGCGAGGTCGACGCCTTGGTGGGGGAGCTGTCGCCCGTCACCCCGCGCCTGCGGGCCGCGGCCGCCTGGGCCTGGGCCGAATCGCTCGCTTCCTCCGACATCGAGACGAACGATCGGATCGGCCGGCAGGGACTGGCGCTGATCGAGCAGGCAGCCCGGTCCAAACCGGATGGCGAGCCCGTGAACGTGCTCACTCACTGCAACGCGGGGGCGCTGGCCACGGTCGCCCACGGAACCGCGACGAGCCCGATCTACCGGGCCCACGAGGCGGAGATTCCCGTACACGTCTGGGTGAGCGAGACTCGTCCCCGCCTCCAGGGGGCGGCGCTCACGACCTGGGAGCTGGACCGGCATGGGGTTCCGCACACGCTGATCGCCGACGGAGCGTGTGCTCACCTGATGCAACGGGGCGAGGTGGACCTCGTCATCGTGGGAACCGATCGGACGACCCGGGCGGGGGATGTCTGCAACAAGATCGGCACGTATTCCAAGGCCCTGGCGGCGAAGGCGCATCGCGTGCCGTTCTATGCTGCCGTTCCCTCTCGCTCGATCGACTGGTCGATCCGGGATGGAGTTCACGAGATTCCCATCGAGGAGAGAGAGGCCGCCGAGGTTCTGGAAGTGCACCGCACGGGACCGGTTGGCGGCCATGTCTGGATCGCGCCGCGCGGAACGCGGGTCCGGAATCCCGCGTTCGACGTCACGCCCTGCGACCTCGTCACCGGGCTCGTCACCGAACGGGGCGTGTGTGCGGCGACAGAGGCGGGATTGGCCGAGCTGTTCCCGGAGACGCGATGAGGCACCCGGCACACCGGAGGTCGCTCGTCGAGGCGGCGATGGAGGTGAAATCTTCGGGGATGTCACCGGGAAACTCAGGGAATCTGAGCATTCGCGTGCCCGGCGGCTTTCTGATCACGCCGTCCGGCGTTCCGTTTGAGACTCTAGGACCTTCTGATACGGTTCTGCTCGGGCCGACCGGCGAAATACCGGGGGATCGACTGCGTCCGTCCACCGAATGGCCCCTGCATGCAGCGATTTACGCGGACCGGACGGAAGCGGTAGCGATCGTACACGTTCATTCTCCGCATGCGACGGCCATCGCATGCCTCCGACGGGAGATTCCGGCCTTCCACTACCTGGTCGCCGCGGCCGGCGGGGATTCGATCCGGTGCTCGAAGTACGAGACCTTCGGGACCGAGGAGCTCGCTCTGGCAGCGTTGGAGGCACTGGAAGACCGTCGTGCCTGCCTGCTGGCGAATCATGGGCAGGTCGCGCTGGGCACGTCGCTGGAGGACGCGGTTCGCCTCGCCCGGGTTGTGGAGGATCTCTCGCATACCTGGTCCGTCGTGCTGGAGACAGGAGATCCCGTGCTCTTGAGCGCGGCGGAGATCCAGCGAGTGGCAGAGCGGCTCGAAGGCTACGGTCAGGGCAGGGACCCGGCCAGGCGCCGGGGCGGAATCGACACGGAAGCGGGCCGGTCGGTGGGTGGAGAATTCGACGCTCGTCCCACTCTGTCGACGGATCGTCTCACGCTGCGTCCTTTCGTTCCGGCAGACGCTCCGGTCGTTCGGAAGCTCGCGGGCGCGCGCGAGGTCGCCGACAATACGCTGACGATTCCCCACCCGTACCCGGCGGGAGAGGCCGAGAAATGGATCTCCGGCCAGCCGGCCGCTTTTCAGGAGGGTGAGCTCGTGGTGTTCGCCATCACGACACCCGACCACGGCCTGGTCGGGGCGGTGGGACTGATGATCGACGCCGGCTCCGGCATCGCGGAGCTGGGCTACTGGATCGGCGTTCCCTACTGGGGCCGGGGATACGCGACCGAGGCGGCGAGCGCCGTCGTCGAGTACGGATTCCGTCGGCTCGCGCTGCAGCGAATCGCGGCACGAGCCTTCTCGAGAAACCCGGCCTCAGCACGGGTGCTCGAGAAGATCGGTATGCAGCACGAGGGAACGCAGCGGAAGGGCCTGCGAAAGAACGGCGAGCTGCTCGACACGGAGCTGTACGCAGTCCTCCGGGAAGACCAACAGGGAGGGAAATCATGAGCGACGAACCGAGGCCGGCGGTCGGCACGATCGCCTGGACGGATCTGACGGTACCTCACGCGGAGCCGATTCGGGATTTCTATCGGGAAGTCACGGGTTGGCAGACCGCGCCAGTCGAGATGGGAGATTACGAGGACTGGTGCATGATCCCCGTCGGCGCGGAGAACCCGACCGCCGGAATCTGCCACGCGATCGGGGCGAACGCGGATCTTCCGCGCCAGTGGCTGATCTACATCGTGGTAGAGGACGTGGACGCCTCGGCCCGCAAGGTGCAGGTCCTGGGTGGCGAAATAGTCGTCGAACCGAGGGACATGGGCGGCGGCCGCTTCTGCGTGCTGCGCGATCCGGCGGGAGCCGTCTGCGCGCTCTACACGCCTCCGGGCGGCGTTGCCACGGGAGCCTGAGCATGCGAGCGGCGGAGGCCATCGATCTGGCCGAGAAGATCCGGCGGATCGAAGACTACTGGAGCCCGAAGATCGTCGCGCAGGTGGGCGACACGGAGGTCAAGCTCGCCAGGATTCAGGGGACGTTCGACTGGCACACGCACGAAAAGGAAGATGAGCTGTTCCTCGTTCTCGACGGACGGCTGAAGCTGGAATTCCGCGACGGAGAGGTGTGGATCGAGCCGGGGCAGCTGTACGTCGTTCCGCACGGCGTCGAGCACCGCCCCGTGGCGTCGGAGGAAGTGCAGATCATGCTGGTCGAACCGGCGGGCACCCGCAATACAGGCCATCGTACGACCGATCGCACCGTGGAGGCGGAGTGGATTTGAGCTTCCTGCTTTCCGGCCCCGGGCCCCTCCGGATCCTGATCGCGGCAGTCGCAATTCTGCTCCCGGGTGCGCTCGACGCCCAACAACCCGATACAGATACAGCGGTCATCGCGACCGGTGATCGCGTGCGGTTCGTAGCGCCCCCGAGATTTCCCGATCGGACCATCGGCACCGTTCTCGACGTGGATTCCGACCGGCTGCACATCGATCGGAAACGCTCCCGGGGCGGTCCCGCCGAAGTGCGGATCGACGAGATCCAGTCGCTGGAGGTCAGCGTCGCGCAGTCCCGTCAGACGGCGCTGGGTCTCGCGATCGGGACCGGTGTCGGACTGTCCATCGGCGGACTCCTCGCCTGGGCCTATTGCGATGGACCCGACAACCTCTGCGACTTCGGAGACGTGGCTTTGATCACGGCGGTCGTGGCAGCGCCGTTCGCCGCGGCAGGTGGACTGCTCGGCGCCTTCAGCTTCGAGCATGATTGGCAGGAGGTGTCGCTGAATTGAGTGCAGAAGCCAGGTGCGGCTTTCGTCGTAACGGATCGGGGTTCAGGCCCGTCCCCCTGATCGCCCTCTTCTCGATCCTGCCAATCGCGGGGTCCGGAATTCAGGTGCCCGCTGTCTCGGCGCAGGAGGTGCGCGCTCCGGCCGCCGCGCCTCGGATCGGACACCCCGATCTCGAGAATCCGTCGGTCACCGGACACGACCGCGAGCCCCCGCATGCCACGATGACGCGATTTCCGGATCGCGGATCGGCGATTTCGCACCCCGGCACGACGGGCCGCCGACATTCGCCCCGGGTTCGGCTCCTCGACGGGTCGTGGCGCTTCCACTGGGTTCGCGATCGCGCGGACCGCCCGGCGGACTTCTGGCGACCGGGATTCGACGACTCGGCCTGGGACACGATTCCGGTCCCTTCGAACTGGGAAATTGTCGGGTATGGAGTGCCGATCTATACAAATATCATCTACCCCTTCGAGCCGGACCCCCCCGCGTGCC